>JAPXRV010000044.1:0-26424 GCA_033813415.1 Opitutales bacterium
CCCAACCGCCGATGGTAGTGCGGTAGCATTCCGTGTGAGAGTAGGTTCTTGCCAGTATAATAGGCCGCAGCTTCCCTAAAGGAGGTTGCGGCCTTTTTTTTGCCCAACTCTTTCCTAGCGGGACACGTAAGTGTTCCGGCAAGCTGTTCCGATGTCGTAGCGGAAATCGTGAGATTTCCGTCTTGGAAAGCCGCATTGAAAAGCTTAAGATCAGGCCGGTTCGTTTCCGTAAGAAACCGGCTGATTGGTTTTCCTGATCCCTTTTGTATCCCCCGTTCGCGTTTGAACAAAAAGGCGCGAGCAGGGATGCTCCCGCTACTATGGGGGAGAAGGGATTGGCCACAAAAGATCACATAGAACACATAGAGAAGGACGGGAAGATGGACTGGAAGAAGAGGCGGCTCGGTGAGGACACCTCGCCCTACCTTGGACCGCGGGGGTGCTGGGGGGCTATGGGAAACGCGGTTGCTTGAGAAAGGCTGTTGTGGGTAGGGATGAGCGTCCCCGCTCATCCGCCATGCGATTGGTTCTGCTGGTGGGTATGGGAATAGAGGATGGCTTGATCATGAGCGTGGTAGATTTGGATTCATAGTAGGGGTAGCTTAGATCTGGACCTTTAGGAGAATGTCATGACATTCCCAAGGGGCTTATCTCCCAATCCGGATCGTATTGAACCGCTCGCGAAGATTTCGACTTGCGCGTGGATTATACATTTCCGGAGTTGGCTATTTTATAGCACCGAAGGCAGCGAAGCATGAGTTTTTGTGAAGGATGTCGACGCTCCGGAAACCGACTTTCCTCAGGAGATCGAGTTGGAAGGTCAGGGGGCGTGGAGAATCTTCCCTGTCGATGTAGTCAAAGACCTTTTGGCGGTAATCGGTGCCTCCTATTCCCTCAAGATAGTCTCCGTAGCGCTTCCACATAAGGGAGTGTACTGCCGTATGCTCATGCGTGACAAGGTCTGTTACCCAGATACTGCCACCGGGTCTGAGCAGGCTATGGATTTTTCTGAAGGCGGACTCCCATTCCTCTTCACCGCGCAAATGGTGCAGGACTGCGGCAGCAAGGATCACATCATAAAAGGATTTCTCCAACGCGACACTTCTGAAGTCTCCTTCAAACAGACGCACCACGCCTATTGTCTCGGCTGATATGCGGAGAAAGGCGCGTTCAAGCATGGGTCTGCTGAGGTCACAGAGATCGCAGTCAATGTCGCGTTTGCACGTGCGGATCAACCGGATGGTGTTGTTTCCTGCGCCACAACCGATGTCGAGGATCCGGTTGATTTCCGGTGTCGATGCGTGGGCTGCTTGCGTTATCAACTCCATCGCAAGAGGAGCATCAATCGTCGCTGATTGGCCGGTCTCGAGGTTGGAAAAGCGTTCAACGTCTGAGTCGAAGCGTTGACGGATTTCGTCAGTGCTGGATTTTCCGGAGAGTGGTGTGTTCATGAGATCAATGCTTCGATGGATCTTAACAGGTGTTCTGATGGGATGTTGGCTGTCTGTAGATTCCATAAGTAACATCACAATTTGCGCAAGAGGATCCGATGCCCCATCCGGCTCATTGACGGATGTTCTCCTGATTTGGAGCAGTCTGCGTATTCGCATTGACGGATGGCTTGGGGCCGTGAGAAGGTTATTTCTATGCGTTTGAGGCGGTTGCGGATCGTTGTGTCAGCTTTGATTATCGGTTATGGGCTGACCGGAACAACGTGGATTGCGGCGTCGATTCCGTCTCACGTTCAGCGGAACCTGGAGGCGATCGCGGAGCCATTTATGAATCGTGTCTGGTGGACCCCAATGAAGGTTCCCGGATTGGAGGATCAGGTGTTGAATGCCCATCGTCCCGGTGCGGGTAGGGTTTGGGAGAATGTGGCTCCGGGCTTTGCCAACGTGATCTACGATGTTCGCGTTTCGAATGGTGTGATAACGGCCGTTCTCGATCTCGGAGGAGTGATCCAGTCTCAGGACGGAGGCGCGAGTTGGCGACAACTGTCGTATCGCCTTCCGGGCAATGGCGTGTATGCCAGTTTTTTCAGTTGTGACGTCTCTCCTGCTGATCCGGATCTGATTGTGCTGGGTGGTTCATGGTTGAGCCGGACCCGGAATCACGGTGAAGTATGGGAGGAGGTCTATCCGGGGCCGTCCAATTCGCTTCCGCCATTCAAGCTTTCTCCAGCGGCCGGAGATCATCCTGTCGGCTTCAGGGATTGTTTTGGGCGGGTGCGTTTTAATACGGATGGCAGTCGGGTGTTTGCCGCGCTGGGTGCCTTTGGTCATGACTTCAAGCCACGATTCAAGCACCGGGATGCAGAGTCGGATATGGCGACGCAATACACGGGTAAGAAGGTGTATGTGGGTGATGCGTCGGCGACATCGTTTTCGTCCTATACTCTAGGGGAATCGTTTGCGGGAATCCGATGCATCGCCCCGCATCCGGCCAACCCTGACATCGTTTATTTCTCCTTTGGCGACGGTTCTTTGTACGTCACGCGCACCGCCACCCAACAAACGGTAAGTTTCACCCAACTGACCCATTTGAGCGGGTATCAGGTCATTGATGTCGATGTGTCAGGTGGGATGCAGCCCGACATTCTTCTCACCGTTGTGTCTTTGTTGCCCGCCGATCCGACATCTTCTGACGATACGCGGATCTTCAAGGTCTTCAAAACAAAGGATGTGGGAACATCCATTCTTTCCTGCACTGAGGTGGAATTCAAGGACTCGAACGGATCGGTCATCACCTATTCTCCTCCGGTCTCGGCCAAGTGGAATCCAAGGATTGTCGGAGGTGTGTTCGTGGGAATCCGGAGTGTTCCTTTCATTCTGGTGTCGGATGATTCGGGGCAGAGTTTCAAGAAGAAGGATATTCCCGAACCCCATAAGCATGACTTGCCGCAGTTCTATACATCACCCCAGTGGTTCTCGTTGGATCGGAGTTCATCTCTCGCCGTGACATGGTCATGCATTGGCGGTTGGTTCAGCAAAGACGGTTTCGATTCCTGGAATGATCTGCTGATGAAGCCATTCATGGACGGAGCGACCCGATTCCTCGGGAATAAAGGGTTGGGGTTCGCGGAATCCGTTATGGACATCGTAGTCGGTGGAGGACGGGCCTATCTTTGCACCAATGACCACGGACTATTCCGTAGCAGGGGAGGTGACTATCGTTGGTGGGATCCGATATCTGACCATCCCGGGATGCCGATGGACTCACGGGGAAAGCCTTGCAAGCTGTTTTTCCCGATGGGAGTCAGTCCGGACGGACAGAAGCTATATGCAGTGGCCCGTGGTGGAGAGGATCCGTATTCGACATCTGATATGAAGCTGGTCCGGAGTCTGGATTCTGGCAATACCTGGTCGGATGTGACCGCGTTGTTGTCCTCCGGATCATTGTTGTCCAGTGAGCTGGTTCCGAAGGAGTTCGTTTTCGGGCAAGGGTCCCGATATGAATGGCTGATGTTCGACAAAGCTTTGTTTGTGTCGACAGATAACGGATTGAGCTTTTCCCGGACGGTTCTTCCCGCGGCGTTCTCAGGATGCACCTTTCGCAACCTGTGGTATGATGTCCCAAGATCGATTCTGTATGTCAGTTGCACAGATGGGCTCCTCCGCAGTCGTGACGGTGGGCTGAACTGGGATGTGCTGACCAAAACTTTCGTCAAGGCAGTAGGGGGAAATGCCCGGGGCGATCTTGTGCTTTTGATGGGTAGTCAGTTGGTTCGGGCGCCATTCGACTGGGTTGACAAAATGGCTGGGAATGATCTCTTTGGTTCCGGGATTCCACGCGCATTTGTGAAAGCGACTATCGGAGACTCGCTGACTGAGATCACCACTTCCCAGACTCAGTTCACTGAGGTGTTCTGTTCGGGAAATGTGATCATTGTGGGGGTTCGTTCGGGTGTTTTTGTTGGTAATCGGGTGTGTCCGGTTGGACCGTTGGTGTCTGCGGATGGTGGAGTGTCATTTCATTGGGAGACGCACGACCATCCCAGCAGTCTCATTTACGATGCAGCAATCACGCCGCAGTATGTGCTGCTTGGATGTGCGGGTGGTTTGTACGCCAGGAATCTGGTTACTCACCCATTCGCAGCTGGACCCGTTCTTGAGCCTGTGGGAAGTCGGACGGTTCCCGCCGGCCAACCGTTGGTGATCCGGATTCACGCGAGCGGTCCGGAGAATTCGACGCTCCAGTATTCGGCTTCGGGTGCATCCTCTTCACCCTGATGGTGGGGTAGCATTAGGGTGAGGGCAGAGGAGATACCGTGACCTCGACCGAGAGTTCACTTTTGCCTCCTCCTATAACAGAACCCTTGAGCATGCTCACCTCGTTGAAGTTACGGTCGACAGCTACCCGGATGTGTTGGTCATGGACGAGCAGGTCGTTTGTGGGATCGATGTCGATCCATCCGAAACCCGGGATGAAGACCGAAACCCATGCGTGGGAGGCATCGGCGCCTTCCAGGCGTGGCTGACCGCGGGGGGGTGAGAATGCATCCACTCACGTAGCGTGCCGGAAGATCGCATGAGGGCAGGCAAGTCAGCATGAGGTGAGCGAAGTCCTGGCATACGCCTCGCCGGTTTGAAAAAACCTCCTGCAGGGGCGTGGATATGTCTGTTGCTTTTGGATCAAGGACGAGAAGTGCTTTGAGAGCGTTGGTAGTGCCTGCGATGATGACGAGCGTTCCCGATTGGAGTGCCGCCTGAATAGCTGGATGAATCACAAGAGATCAGGCGATCAGCCAAAATTGAACTTGTTGAGAATAGAGAATACCCGAATGTGTCATACTATAGGTTTTCTCCGGGTGCAGAATTTGCCTATGGCCGGGATGAAGTCCTGGTGGAGATATTTGCTTAACGACCGCTCAGATACTCGCCATGGATGCTATTGTATCCGTCTTTCCAGCTGCTTCTGTGGCTGCTAGGGTGAGGATTTCAAGCAGTTCGTGCATCCGGAAGGGCTTGGGGAGAAAATGGTTTACGCCTGCTTCGGAAAAACGCAGGACGTCGTCGTTGGATGAGGATCCCGATAGCCCGATGATGCAGGGTTGCTGGTCGATTGGGATGATTTTGCGGATGGCCCGGGTTGCGGTAACCCCATCCATGCGGGGCATGTGGTTATCCATGAAGACGATGTCGAATGGGTGGAGCATGAGGATTTCCACTGCCTGTGCTCCGTCGATCACTCGTGTGGGGCGGGGCGTTCCCAAGGCCTCGAGCATCATGGCAAACATCTTGAAGCTGAGGCTGTCGTCTTCTGCGACGAGTATGCGGAGGGTTGAAAGGGTTGTTTGCATGGCGTCTGATCTGGTTTGTTTTCTGATACCCAGAATCGGAGCATGTAGGGTGCCATGCCGAGGGGAAGAAATGTGAAATGGCCGTCAAACCGTCTGAGAATCTTTCGAGCCACAACCGTTCTGCCGCCAGGTTAAGTTGTGGGAATCGATTGCTTTTGAACTGAAACAATATCGATGGCCATTCGTTGGATTGGTGACCAATCGACAAGAGGATGCATAGGTTCCAGTGTGGAATCAGGCCCAGCGGCGATGGCGGGTGACGGGCTGGGGAATGCGGTCGAGCAAGTGTGTCTCGCGTTCGTGCAGGAGGAGCATTTGGCCCTCTTTGGATCGGGCAGACAGAAGTTTTGCTGCACCGGCGTGTCGACGCCAATGTTTGAGGAACCGGCTGGCGAGCTCGAGGTTTTTGGCGAAATAGGGCGGCACCATGTAGACGCGCCTTCGGGTGGCGATAATGTAGCGTGCCGGTTGGATCACATCATAGAGGCAGAGGATGTTCTCGACGAGTGTGTTTTGATCCCGTGTGCTGCCTTTATCCAACGTTATCCGGATCCCGGCAGGGGTTATGGTGGCACGGATCGCACGGGCCGGGATGTTCTGATCCATCAGGTTTGTATCCTTGAGTGCTTGAAATACCGCGACAAATATGAGGCGGTTTTTTCGGGTAATCCAAGCCCTGACAAACGTTGATAGGAGGGATCGACCGGTGACCCAGCTGGCAGGAATCCTTGGCGTTGGTGGATAGTGGTTTGGCGGGATCAGCAGTTCATCAAAGAGCCTCTGGCGGGGCGCGGACCTGGGCGTACAGGCGAGGTGCCAGCGCTCGAAAGTGGGCTCCCGTTGCTCAGATGCCTTGAACATGTGTTCGTTCCAATGATCCGCGAAACTCGGTTCGGAATGGTTTTCGAGTGATCCGATGCGTGCGATTCCGTTTTCGATAACCAATCCTTCATGGGCAAGTCCAGGGAATGAATCAAAGCGCTTGCGAATGGACTCGAGGCTCCCGGGACCCGGAAGGGCATTGTCAGGGCCGGAGGCGCGAGGGCAGTCCAATAATCCAATCTCTGATTTGAGGGTGGCAATGTGCCAGATATGGGATGTTTTTGAAGGGGTCTCCGGATCCACTCTCAGTGCCCGGCCGCGCATCTGGTTGGAGGAGACTGCAGCGCTAGTGTTGGTTGCGAGAATAAGGGTGTTTACGCCAGGAGCATCCCACCCCTCTCCAAGAAGGGCGCAAGTGCTCACCACTAGGTGTAAGGTGCCTCGATCGAGCAATCGGGTGAAAGGTGCGAGTAGCCCGGGTCCGTCGCCGTTTCTTAAGGTGACCCGTGTGTAGGTGGGATCCCACCACAGTTTTTCCATCAAAAGAGCCGGATGCTGGATATCCGGAATTTCTTCGAGCAGGTAGGGCAATGCTTCAGTCGGGACTATGGCAAATCCGCCCGTGATCATGGCAAGATTCAGATTCGGAAGACGGATTTTCCTGAGACGCTCAAATACCGGGGCTACTCCTAACCGGATACGGGCATCGTCGGGTACGGCTTCTTTGGGGAATACTTCTTCGTGGATGCGGTCGGCAAGTATGACTGCGCGGAGGTTCCAGCGCAGAAGGGAGTATTCGTGTTCGATGATGGAAGCCACCATATCGATGCGGGAAGAGTGTTCCGCAATCTCATCCTCCAGTTGTGGAGAGGTCTGCAAGTGGATTCGTCCCCGGCTGATTGCCCCTATTGCTTTGAGTCGACTTCTTAATTTGCGGAACACGGGATCTTCCCCGAGTCCTGAGGCAAAAACGCGATTGAGAAGGATTTCAGCCCAGCCGACGTGAAAGGGTGGAAGTTGGATTTGATCCAGATTTAGATTCAGTAGCGTTGAGATGCTCTCCGGAATGATTCCCTGAGAGAAGTTGAAGAACAGAGCGAGGGATAGAAACAAGTGAATGGATTCCGTGTCGAGAGGTATTCGAGCATTGGCCACCTCTTGGTGTCCCCAATCAACGAGACGTTGGATCATTGCTTCATCAATGGCGAGATCATTGAGAATGGACCGGATCTGGAATTCATACTGATGGAGCGCTTGAGTATGCTCGGAGGAAGGCGTGACCAAGGCCAGAAAGTCCTGGTGAGGGCAAAGGTTGCCGGCTTTGACAAGCTCGGGGATACTGATTTCCTCGTCGATCGGTCCGCATAGGTTCATGTACCGGTTCCACTCGATCCGGGATACGTCCCAGGGCGGGGTTGCGGTGAGGGCTACGATTGCTGGATCGGATAACTTTGCTTTGAGATCGTGGAGGCATCGCCACCAGTCGTTGCGCAAATGATGGGCCTCATCCAGAACGAGGGTCCGTATGCCAGCTTTGATGCAGTTTTGGACGAGCTGATCGCGTTGTTTGGGTTTGCTGTGATGATGCAGAGCCTGATACGTGACGACAGTCAACAGTCCTGGTTTTGTGAGATCCCGTGAGATCCACTCCATTGAATGCTCAGCCGGAAGGAATCCCTGAATGAACCGATCGACCCACTGATCCCTGACGGCGGTAGTCGGCGCATAGATGAGTGCCGGATGTCCGATTCGCCGGAGGATTTCGATGCCGAGGACCGTCTTGCCAGATCCGGGAGGTGCCACAAAATGGAAGTGGCCGTCTGCGCCGTGTGCGGCAAACGATTCAAGAATGCGGGCCTGATAGGGGCGCCAGGAAAATTTGAATCGGGCCTGCTGGAAGATGTCTTTGGCGTCTGCGGTAGGCTGGATCCTCACGGTTTACATTTGATTGCGGGTTCTATCGCGATGATCCATAGATCCTGACGTTTTCCTGTTTGGACCCTTTCTAGAATAGATCCATTTGCGGGTCTTTGTCGACCCTGACCTTGATGCTTCCGTCGCGGAACTCGGCGAGCAGTTCCTGCCGGTTTTTCAGCGTGGCGGAGTCGGTGGTGATCTTTCCTTTGGAATCGCGCATCATCACGAAACCACGGCTGAGGACCTTTTGAACCGAGAGGTTTTCGAGCCGGATGGCGATCGAATCGATGCGGCTAGTTTGATGTTCCAGTGCGCGGGTGGCTGCCTTGGTGAGGCGTGAGGGAAGTGGAGCCAGACGCTCGCGGAAAGCATCCATGCGTTGGCTTGGATGATGCAGGCGGAGGCGTTGCCGGAGGTCGGTAAGGGTGCGGTTTTGTGTGGCGACTGCATCCCGGGTGGCGGCCTGCATGCGGTTTGCAAGATCGTCGAGACGAAGGTGGCGGTTCTCAATGAAACTGCGCGGTGAATGCCTCGCCAGTTGGTGGGTGAGCCGAACGAGATTGGATGCATGGAGCGCCAACACCTGGCGGGTTTGGCGCGAAATACGCTCTTTCGCTTGATCCAATCGGGCGCAGATATCGATATAGCCACTGCTGATGAGCTCGGCTGCGGCTGATGGGGTTTCCGCTCTCCGGTCGGCTGCAAAGTCGGTGAGCACAAAGTCAATTTCATGGCCGACTGCTGAAATAACCGGGGTATTGCTCTCCGCAACGGCCCGTACCACGGGTTCCTCGTTAAAGCACCACAGATCCTCGAGGCTGCCGCCGCCCCTGCCAACAACCAGAAGATCCAGAAGGCCGCAGGAGTCGGCTGCCTTGATCTGATCCACGATCTGTGGAATGGCATCTTTCCCCTGAACGGAAGCTGGAAAAACCAGAACCCGCCCCGTCCAGTTGCGTCGCCGGAGGATGCTGATGAAGTCGCGGATAGCTGCACCAGTGGGGGATGTAACGATGCCCACGGTGCGGGGCAGTGTGGGAATGGGCTTCTTGCGTTCGGCACTGAACAGACCTTCCGCCTCAAGTTTGCGTTTGAGTTTCTCGAACTCGGCCTGGAGTTTGCCGAGTCCCTCCTCCATGATGTCGCGAACCAGGATCTGGTAATTACCCCGCTGTTCGTAAACGCTGATGTTGCCCATCGCCACGACCTGCATGCCATCCCGCAGTGCGATCGGACAGCGGATCGCATCAGAGCGGAACATGGCCGCGCTGATTTGGGCTTTCTCATCCTTCAGCGTGAAATAAAGGTGCCCACTCGAATGGCGTTTGAAGTTGGATACCTCACCTCTTACCCAGACTGTGGAAAACCCGGATTCCAATACGGACTTGATGGCTTGTGTCAGTTGGGATACCGACACCACCGGTGTTTTCTCTCCGTCATTCATCGGTTGTAGGGTTGGCTTGGTCTGAGCCAGAAGAGGATGTCTCAACTGCAACGGTTTGGGTCCGGTTGCGTTTGCGCAGAATCTGGATGATGACCGAGGCGACGACGAGGATGGCGAGTCCAAGGATGGCGAGGCCCGCTTTCCCCTCGAAAATGGCGCCGCCTGACACTACAAAACCGGTCGTGTAAAAGGCTTGGACCAATAGGCTGACCCATAGGTATTGCACGAAGGGGATTCGGGAAAAACCGAGAAAGTAATTTTGGACGAAAAACGGGATCCCGGGTGTGATGCGAACAACCAATGCCACTTTGAGTTTGTGGTGGTCTGGCACTTCAGGCAGGCGATCGGCGAAGCGCATGAGGATCTTTGAGCAGAGGCGATGGAGCGGGTAAGCCGCCACAAAGTAGGTCCAGATCATGGAAATGACCATGGCAGAGTAGCAGATGAGAACAGCAGTGGCTATTCCGAAGCGTTCAGTGAATACCACGCCGGCCAAAAGGATGACGGGGCTGAGGGGTAGGGGGATCCCTCCCACAATTACTACGGCTGCGAAGAGCGCCCATGGCCTATCGGACATTGCTTCGATTGTGCGCAGGCTCCATGCCTTGAAGTCCGAAGGATGGACTCCCATCCAGTTCAGGATCATGAGTCCGAGAACCCCGGCCACGGCGCATCCAGTCATTGCCAGCCAGAACTTGCTGGAGCGAAGCAGTGTAGAGAGTCGGCTCGATGAATTTCCGGAATTCATGGCTGGGTTCCTATGGGTTCCTTTGTCGAAATGCAATCCCGGGTTTGGCGGGCGATGGCCCTTTCCGGGACGTGGATGCAAGCAGGTGGAGTCTCGCACATCGAAGCAAAGAGGAAGAACCTCAAGGTTCTCCTGTTTTCAGGATGTGCCGATAGTGCTGTTCAGAAACCGGTTGGATGGATAATCGCATGCCTTTGCGGATGACCAGCAGTCCCTCCAGATCGGGATCTGATTTCAACATCGGAAGGGTGACCGGTTTCGAAAATGCACTCTTCCATCGGACATCCACTGCATACCATAAGGGATTCTCCGGGGTCGAGCGGGGGTCGAAATAGGGCGAAGCCGGATCCCATGCGGTGGGGTCTGGATAGGCCTCGCGAACGACTTCCGCAATACCGGCAATGCAGGGCGGTTGGATCCTGGAATGGTAAAAGAGCACCTGATCGGCGGTTTTCACTTCGTCACGCAGGAAGTTGCGTGCCTGGAAGTTCCGCACTCCATCCCATGGAGCGGTCTTGCCCGGAGAGGCAGCTAGATCGGCGAACGAAAAAACGTCGGGTTCGGATTTGAAAAGCCAGAATTTTCCCATGTTCGGATAATGAAGTGTGGATGTGTCTGGTTGGCAAGCGGAGGGGGCGACTTGGATCAGATTCTGGCGGGAATCGTGTGGATTTTGCTATCGGCGTCGAAATGGCAGGCCGATTGCTTTCGCTCATTGGACGGGGCTGAATATGCTGATAAAGAGAAAATTAGACACAAATGTTTCATAAATGTTCATGCCCGATTTGATTTTGTAGCGAAATTGTAACGTATTGAAGTTTGTCCACGAGGGATAGTTTCTTCCTAACACTAAATACACGATAGTATGCCAAATAAACCCAATGAATGGAGCGTGCTGGCAAAGTGGGTAGTATGCCTGACCAGTATGTCGCTTGTATCCCCCCTGGTTTCGATCGGGCAGGAGCAGGCCAGTGAGGATGCTGAAGAATTGGAGTCATTTGTGATGACTGGCTCGCGCATCAGACGGCTCGATGTGGAAACCGTGAATCCGGTGATATCGATGACAGCGCCGATATTGAGCAAACGGGTTTCACAACCATTGGTGAGGCACTGCGTTCGTTGCCATTCAATTCCGGGCAGTCATTGGTTCCGAATGATGCTGGCACCAGTTTCACGCCGGGGATCAGCACCGCGAATCTACGCGGCTTGGGCAATAACAACACCTTGGTTTTGATCAATGGCCGGCGCACCGCTCCCTATGCGGCTCCCGGTTTCGATGGGCTACAGACGATGTTCGACTTCAATTCGATCCCGGAATCGGCGATCGATTCGATCGAAATCCTCAAGGACGGGGCTTCCGCAATCTACGGCTCGGATGCGGTCTCTGGAGTGATCAACATCAACCTGAAGAAGGACTATCAGGGTTTGACGACCAGCATGGAGGTGGGCAACTACTTCGATGTGGATGCCTATACCCGGCAGGTTGATCTTGTGGTGGGAACATCTTCTGCCAAAACGAGCATGATCACTGCGATCAGCGCCTCATGGGAAGATGCAATATATGCAAAGGACCTGAGCTACACGAAGGATGCGGATCGTACCATGACTCAGGCGCTGGATGCCAACGCCCGGTGGAGACATGTAGATGGGAATGGTAAGAACGTAGCCAGTCAGTTGGATGCTGCGCTCAAGACTTTGGAAATCGATCTGGCCTTCTGGGAAAATGATTTTCTTGAAGCTGCCAATACATGGTTCGACTTGCGGAGCAGCCGCGGTTTCCCAGGGTATTTGAACTACAATGGACGTAACTACACCGCGAATGGACCGGTCGGAGATCCTACGATGGATGACCTGGTTCCCGGGACGAATCTGTTCAATTTTCAGACGGAGTCCGGATTCAAGTCCGAGGTGAAAAAATACTCAATCTACAACCGGACCGTGCACACGTTCTCCGATTATGTGGAAGGCTTTATCGAAGCATCCTACTCGCGGGTGGAATCAAAGTCCGAGTCGGCATCCACCCCAATCGATATCGAAGACTCCAAGGGCCTGACGGAGGGAGATGCGATGTACATGCCCGCCTCCAACCCGTATAATCCCTTTGGGGAGGATATCTACTACGGGCGTTACCGCTTCGTCGAAATGGGCCCACGTGTGACCGAGGTTCAGTCGGATTCTCCACGGATCGTAGCCGGCTTGGAAGGTGAGTTTGGCGATGGGTGGAATTGGGATACTGCATTTCTTTATGCTTCCAACCGGGTTGCTGACAACTCTCTTGTGGCAATCGACTATAAGATGCAGCAGGCGCTGCTTGGGTTGGGTGTGAATTCGGATGGAACGCTTTATTGGGATCCGAATCTTCCGGCAGATCAACGGCGGTACTTCAACTGGTTTGGCTATGATGGCCGGGAGATGGTGGATTTTCTCACCGCATGGAATCCCACCCACGCCGACTATCGCCTGACCCAGGTTGATGCTCACTTATCGGGCAGTATATTCGAGCTTCCCGCCGGAACCGTAGGAGTGGCAGGTGGACTCGAAGCCCGCAAAGAGAATCTGGAGAATGTGAAGAGCGAGCTCAATGCCACAGGAATGGTCCTGGGGGGTAGCACCGGCACCGGTTTCAAGGGGGATCGCGATATCCTTTCGCTCTATGTGGAAATGGATATCCCGATTTTCAAGAGCTTGGAAGTCCAGCTTGCCGGGCGTTATGAGGACTACAGCGACGACGGCTTCGAATCCGATGTCCGGCCCAAGATTGCTTTGAAATACAAGCCCACGAGTTGGTTGTTGGTCAGGGGATCCTACAGTGAGTCATTCAAGGCGCCCGATTTGGCATACCTCTACACCGCAAGTAGTAACAGCTTCAGTAGTTTCCAATTCGTTGACCCGGTGACCATGACCGAGATTGACCAGATCCAGATTGTCACGAGCGGTAATCCCGAGCTCGAACCGGAACTCACCGACAGTTACTACGGAGGGATCGCCTTCGAACCGGGGGATAAGCTCTTCAACGGTTGGCTCGATGGTTTGACCATTTCGGTGGACTACTTCGAATTGGAACAGAAGAACCTGCTGGCTCAGTTGAGTGACTTCTACGGTTACTCCGATTTCTTCACCGGAGCGGCCGCAGGTGATCCGCTCTTCGCCGACAAGGTGGTGCGTTCGCCGTCGACCAATGAGGTTCTCTACATCAAAGACTTGTATGAAAACCTGTCGGGCTCGGAATACAACGGTTGGGACTTCGAGGTCAGCTATACTTGGAAGACCGAAAACTTCGGTGAGTATCTGGCTGAGTTGGATCTGACCTACCTGGAGGAATATTCGATCGATGGCGACAATGTTGCGGGAAGTCGTTTGTTCCCGAGACTTCGCGGCAACTTCATGCTCCAGTGGAGAAAAGGCGACTGGTCCGCATCGGTTTTTGTGAACTATATCCGTGGACGTGAAGTGACCTATTGGGACACTAATGTTTCCTACTACACCGAAGCTTACTTTGGCGAAGGGGTGCCGGATGACTATGTTTCGGCACTGGTCTATGATATCGAGGATCAGTATGTGGTGAACCCGCGCGTGAGCTATTCGGGGCTCTGGGGCAGTACCTTCACGCTCGGCGTGAATAATGTGTTCAACTCCGAACCGCCTGCTGACCCACAGGAAACCTCCGGGGGAACTGTAGGGGTGAATTACGTCGAGCCTGCGTTCTGGTATCTCAAATGGGAGAAAACATTCTGAGTTCCTATTTGAATTGACGGTTATTCCTAAGGGTCGCACGCTAACGGGTGCGACCCTTTTTGTTTAATCATGAGGGGCGTATTCCTTAATCTTGTCTCACTCAATTCGATGAAAAAGATTGTTTTGATCGTTTCAATTGTTATGGCCGCTTTGTGCGTGGCTGAACCGATGGATGTGGAGCGTTTCTTCTCCAATCCGGAGGCCAGTCAATTCCGGATTTCCCCGGATGGGCGCTATGTTGCGGGCCTCATTCCTTATGAGGGCTACATGAATGTGGTGGTATTCGATTTGGAAACCCGAACCCCCCGGATGCTGAGTGGCCAGAAAACGGACGTCACCAGTATGTTCTGGGTGAGCAATGACCGGATTTTTTATGAGATTAATCAGGGGGAGGCTACGTTATCGAACCGCCGCACGGTGGGTTCGATATTTGGCGTGGATGCGGACGGAAATAACCACAAGGTCATGGTGAAATCTCTCATGGAGCGGAATCAGAGCTTCGGGGAAAAGGTAAAAGGCGTAATCTACGTTTTGCATGCTTTCCCATCCGAACCAGAGCATGTCCTGGTGTCTCGCAATGATCGACGCTCAGATTACCCCGACCTCTATTTGATGCACATCCGCAGCGGGAAATTGAAGAAGGTGTCGAACAATCCGGGTTATGTAACGAACTACTTTGTGGATGAGAAAACCGGCAAAGTGCTGGGTGGACTGTGGTGGGAGGATACGGAGTCCAGAAAGGCCGCAGTCTACGCTGTCGACTATAGGGATGAGTCCGATCTCAAGGGTGAGTGGCGCAAGCTCATGGATATTCCGGACATCATGGAGGCGCCGGGATTTGTCGGACTGAGCGAGGACGGTTCGGTCTTCTATTTCTCCAGGAACAACGAGGGCGGCTTTAAGAGTCTTTATTCTATCGACCTACGGAGTGATGAATTGAAGGAGACCTTGGTTCTTGACGATCCGGAATATGACATCGACACGGATTATCCTTTGCTGGGTCTCAAGTCGAAGCGGGTGGTTGGTGTGCGCTATGAACGTGATAAACCCGTCAACCATTATCTGGACGCAACCTACGCCAAGTTTGCGAAGATGATCGATGAGGCGATTCCCAATGCGCATAATACTGTGATCGATACCGATGCCCTGGGTAATCGCGTGGTGATCGAGTCCATTTCCGACAAGAAATCACCGGAGCATTTTCTGTTGGACTTGAAGGCCGGTACGATGGAGCCGTTGGGTGAGGTATTCCCAAAGCTGAAGGGTGTCTATTTCCCGGATCAGATGCCGGTAAAATACCAGGCCCGTGACGGACGATCCATTCATGGGTATTTGTATCTGCCTGAAGGGTATCAGCCGGGTAAACCTGTTCCGATGATTGTGAATCCGCATGGTGGTCCATGGGCGAGAGATACCTGGGGCGTGCGCTGGTGGTATGATATCGAGCCGCTTTTCCTCGTCAGTCGCGGGTTTGCCGTGCTCAAGGTGAATTTCCGCTCCTCCACAGGCTATGGCGACGACCACTATCGTTCCTCTTTCAAGAAATGGGATGATGTCATGAATGACATCTACGATGGGGTGAAGTGGGCGATTGACAAAGGGTACGCGGATCCGGAGAAAGTAGGGATCATGGGGGCCAGTTTCGGTGGTTACGCTACCATGACTGCAGTCGCCAAACAGCCCGATATGTTCAGCTTCGGCGTTAATTTCTTCGGTGTTGTCGACGTTCCGGAGCAAATCAAGACTTACTACGATTGGGACCGCGACCTTGCTGCGGATGCTTGGAAGGAACGGGTCGGTGATCCATCTGTTCCCGAAGAGAAAAGCAAGTTGGATGAATGGAGCTCCATCAACTACCTTGATCAGATCAAGGTACCGCTTTTCCTCTATCATGGATTGGCGGACACCCTGGTTGACATTGGTCAGACCCGCAAACTGGTGTCCGGCCTGAAGAAACTGGATTGGAAAGAGGGCAAGGATTATGTGCTGACCTACGATACGGACGAAGGTCATGGGGCATACAACGCTTCGAAACGCATCGAGCTCTACCGTCAGCTGGATAATTTCCTGAAACCTTGGGCCCCCGTCTGGCAATCCGGGCAATAAGACTTGGTGGAGTTTGTTAAAGGCATGCGTGCATGCGGATGCTTTGGGAGTGCCGTCATTGTGCTCTATGCATGAGCGGCCGGAGTGACAGAGGATACAGCTGGTACTCCGGATGGGGGCGATATTCTGTCTCAGGGGATACGCTGTGCGGCGAGCCACTCCATGATGGTGGTGGGTCGACCATCAAGCATGACCGGTTTGCCATCCATGTCCATCCGGCATTGGTTTGCATGAAGGTAGACCCATGAGAAATGGCCGTTGTATCGGTATCCATCTCCTCCGAAGACCCCGGTGATGTCGGTTACGTGATCGTAGAGCGATAGATGGACATCGGAGGCTCCTGCTGCGAGAAGGCGCTTGTGGAGGGGGATCACGGTGTCGGCGGCCGGGGTGGTGTCGTCCGCAGAAGCGTGCACGAACCAAATCGGCGTATCTTTGATTTTACTGAGTGCTTCATCGGTAATGCATTCCGCATTGTATGCGAGAGAGCTGATGAAGGCCCCGGCAAAGAATCCGGGGTTCTCGATGAGCAGCTTGAGCGACATGTAACCGCCGTTGGAGCAACCGCCGATGTAGATTCTCCTGGAGTCGATACCGGGGTGGCTGGCAAGTAGTTTGTTGAACAGTCCCATGAGGGGTCTGTGGTAGATGTCATCCTCCTGTCCCCAGGTTGCTTCGCCTGATACCCCATGCATCCAGCGGGTGGGAGTCTGGGGGGCGAGGACATAGGCTCCGCCGAAGATGGTCTGAATCTCATCGGAGGCGTAGTTTGCCGCGCGGTTCGCCATGAGGGCGATACTGGGATCGGTGCCCCCTTCACCGCCACCATGGAGCCATATAATGAGCGGACGTTGTCCTGTGGCGTTGGTCGGGGAGTAGAGAGCGTAGGTCAGCGCGGTTCCGTCTTCGTGGGTGTAGGATCCTTTGAGGTCGAAGGTATCAACCAGGGGGCGGATCCTCCGGGCTTCGTTGGTCCAGACTGATCCCGTGGAATGCTGTTTGACGGTCAGCCGGTAGTCGATCCATTGATTGCGGGCGGTGGGAACGTATTGCATCGGCGAACCGATCCCATCGCTTGGTCCGACAAACATGACGAGTGTGATGTGGGAACCTGAATCGAGCATGTTGCCATCGGGATCCGAAGGGTAGGCGTGGATGACGGAGCGGGTGCCGGTGGCTTGTTCCGGAGGAAGGGGCATCAGATCCGTGGACCGTGTGGCTTCGACAGAAAAGTCGGACGGGTTGACTTGATTGACCGGATCTTCAACGGAGAGGATCACCTTGCTCGCGGACGGGCCCCAGTCAAAGCCTTCGACCACGAGGGTGTAGTCGCCGGCTTCAGTATGAAGGGCAAAAGACCCAAAGAGAGCAACACAGAGAGTGGATACAAAGCGGGATAGGATTCGGGGTTTCATGTCCGCAGTGTAGGGTGAGAATACCACGGATGTAAATTCCGGACTTATGCATCTTGGTGTCAGGTTCGGGAAGGATACCCGGACATTGGACGACAATTCAGGCTGGCCACTCGATTGTGATTTCTTTCCCAGTCGATCTGTCAGGGTTGGACCCTGATCGATGGCATGATCTGGTGGTCAATTATCCATCGGGATGGCCTTTTTGCCGGGACGGTAGAGGGAGACGGTTTTCCCAACACTGCCACAGAGAACCGCATCCAGCGTGGATGCAAGTTCCCCGGCCAATGCCGCTCTCGCGACCCGGTCCTCCTCGAGAATCCGGACTTTCACCAAGCTTTCGTGGGTGAGCCCGTCGCTGATGGTCCGGATGACGAGGGGAGTGATGCCTTGCTTTCCGACGGTTGTGTGTTCCCTCAGATTCTGCGCAAGGCCCCTGAGGGTCTTCTTCTGCTTGCTGGTGAGTGAAACTGGCATGGTGTGGGGTTATTCGGAAGAATCATTCCGGCGGTCGTTACGCCGGCGCGAATTGTGGTCGAGTATGCGTTTGCGGAGTCGGATGACTTTCGGAGTGGCTTCCACAAACTCATCCGGGGCGATGTATTCGATCGCCCTTTCCAATGAGAATCGGATGGGTGGCGCCAATAGAATGTTTTTATCATTACCAGCAGCCCGGATGTTGGTCAATGCTTTCTCCTTGGTCGGATTTACGGGGAGGTCATGCTGACGGGGATTCTCACCGACAATCATGCCGATGTAGATGTCGTCACCCGGTTCAACGAAGAGTTTGCCTCTTTCCTGAAGCGAGTCGAGAGCGTAGGCCCGGGCAACTCCCAAATCGGTCGATACAAGGGTCCCGGTCAGTCGGGTGTTGATCTTGCCACAATAGGGGCGATAGGCCTCAAACATGTGGCTGACCACGCCTTGACCGCTGGTGAGGTTGACGATCTCACTCTCCAATCCAATCAAGCCTCGGGTCGGGATGGACGCTTCAATGGAGACTTCTCCGTTTGCATGCGCGGACATGTTGTGGATGCTGGCCTTGCGATCCGCGAGTTGTTTCATGACACCGCCGGTTGCATCCTGAGGGACTTCGATCCAGAGGGTTTCGAAGGGCTCGAGGGTCTTGCCGTCTTCTTCCTTCGTGATGACGCTGGGTCGGGAGACCAACACTTCGAAGCCTTCCCGGCGCATCGTCTCAACCAGCACGGCGATCTGCATGGCGCCTCTCGCGGAGACCAGAAAGCGGCCCGCTTCGGGCGCATCGGTCACGGCGATGGAGATGTTGGACTTGGCTTCTTTGATGAGTCGATCCCGAATCTGGCGGGAGGTGACTTTCTTCCCGTCTTTTCCGGAGAAGGGACCATCGTTCACAGCGAATTCCATCTGGATGGTCGGGGGATCGATCTCCACGAACGGAAGAGGCTCCCCCTCGGGGTCTGCGGAAAGGGTATCGCCGATATCGAGATCATCAAAGCCCGAAAGTCCGATGATGTTACCCGCCTCGGCGCTGATGGAGTCCTGCGTCGAGAGTCCGGAGTACTCAAATACCCGCGTTATTTTCACCTTCGAGCGGGTTCCGTTCTTGGAAATCCGGATGATTTCGTCGCCTACTTTCACTGTTCCGCTCAGAACCCGTCCAACGCCAATGCGTCCGACGAAATCATTCCACTCGATGTTGCTCACCAGCATGCGAAAAGCGCCATCCTCGGTGACCGGGGGAGGGACATGGGCGATGATGGATTCGAAGAGGGGATCCAGATTTTCCTTCACGTCTTCGAGTTCGTGGATCATGTAACCATCGCGTGCGCTGCCGTATACAAACGGTGCGCCGAACTGATGTTCATTTGCTTCAAGCTCGAGAAACAGCTCAAGGACCTGGTCGTGAACCTTACGGGGGTCGCTGTTCTCGCGGTCGATTTTGTTGATCACCACGATCGGGTGCAGGTGATTTTGAAGTGCCTTACGGAGAACAAATCGCGTTTGGGCTTGAGGACCATCATAGGCATCCACCAGAAGCAGCACCCCGTCCACCATCTTCATGACGCGCTCGACTTCGGCTCCGAAGTCCGCGTGACCGGGGGTATCGACAATGTTGATAACGTGTTCGCCCCAATGGACCGAAGTGTTTTTGGCTTTGATCGTAATGCCCTTCTCGCGCTCAAGATCCATCGAGTCCATGGCCCGTTCGGATACGATCTGGTTGGATCGGAATGTGCCGCTCTGCCGAAGCAGTTGATCGACCAATGTTGTTTTGCCATGATCGACGTGTGCGATGATGGCGATGTTGCGATATGATTTCCCCATAGACTCAGTCTGCCTTCCCCAAAAAAAAGTGACGAGCATGGGCTTCCGCGCGGATGAGCGCCAGAAAAATCGTCACAAACAAAAAGGCGCTTTCCGATTGAAAGGAAAGCGCCTGAAAGCGGATGAAGCCGGAGCTTCGCGGCTCTATGGGATCATCGGTCAGCTTTTCGCAACCCAGGATCCATCGTCATTCTGGACCATAGTGCCCGATTTGGCCTGCTCGCGAATCTGTCTTGCGCGTGACTTGCCGACAGCTTCCACTGATCCGCCGGTCTGATTGGCGATGATCTGGTAAACGGCTTTGCGGTCGGCATTTTCCTCATCGACAATTGCTTTTGCATCGGTGGCATCGCCCGATAGCACTGCCAGATACCCGGCATTGTTTTCGCCGACAACCTGAGATGCTCTGAGCTCATCGACTGCGGCGAGGCGTGCAGCCATGCGTTGTTTCAGTGCCTGGGCATCCTGAGCGGATGCCACACTCAGCATACCGATGAAGAGGGCTGTGAGAATAAGGAATTTTTTCATAAGAATCATAAACAGGAGTTGATGGTGCAGTTAGTGACAGGGTTGGGTCAGTTGGTGCCGAGTTGAGCCGACTGAGCGTCGAGATCTCCGAAGAAGTCATTCAAGGCACGATCGATTTTCACATTCACGTCCACCGTGATGCTGATCGGCTTGACCTCATGTTGGGTCTTGACACTGATGCAGCCAGACAGTGCGGATGCGATGGCGAATACAAGACTGAAGGAAATGAGCTTTTTCATGATGGATTGTTTATGTATAGACGCACAGTTGCCCAAACTATTCAACACAATCAGGCATTCCTATTGTCGCAGTTGTTTTAGATGAGAGGTGGTGTATGAAAAGCATTCTGGCATTTCCTGATGCGGAAATGCCAGTGAAAGCCTCATCAGGAAGCGCAGGATTTGAGTGTTGAGAAGACGATTTCGAGCGCCTTGTCGATCTCAGCTTCGTCCAATACCGTGTAGGGGAGAAGGAAGCGGACCCGTGTGGGGTTCGCTCCCGCGGTCAGAGAGATTACGCCATTCTTGAATAATGTCTGTGCGAATGCCGACACCTTGTCGCCATCTCCCCCGAAAGGGGTGAATGCGATCATGGATCCCAGACCGTAAGGCCCCTCGATCAGGCCGGTTTCCGCGGCAAAAGCTTCAAGACGGTTGACGGTGTGACGGGCGAGCCGGTTGATTTTTCCCTTGGGCCCCCAATAGTCGCCCTCGTTCAGGTGCTTTAGCGTGGCAAGCGAAGACCGCACCATGGAAGCTGTGGATGTGTAGGTTTGGCCCATGAGACCCTTACCCGGTGCAAATTCCTTGCGGAAGAAGGTGGCACAAACCTGAGACGCCTTGCCGATCCAGAGAACATCCACGAGATCTTCGAGTCCAAAATACTGGAATGCGAATGGCGTTTCCAGTCGGGCGAAGGTCTGAACCTCATCCACCAGTATCGCTATGCCATGACTGCGGCAGAGCTTCATGATCTCACGGAAGAACAGGCGCTGGCCAACGTGGAAACCGCCCTCACCTTGCACCAGCTCGAAGATAATCGCAGCATGTTCTCCGCGGTGGAGCAGGATGCGATCCATGATCGCCTGTTTTGTCTGTTCGGTGCTTTCCTCAGGACGTGCCGGATCAAAATAGGGAATGTGATCCACCGGGAAACAATCCGGTAGCCCGACGCGCAGACCAGGCTTATCGTTGATCTGTGAAAAGGCCAAGGTCCGGCCCGCGAAATTCCGTTTGAATGCGAAGATACGATTGGCCGGATGCTTTTTCTGGAATGCGATTTTCAGCGAGTTCTCTCCAGCCATGACACCCGAACTGGTGAGATAGCAGTGATCAAACACGTGGGTGTCGCAGTTTGCGAGGCGCAGGAGTTGATCCACGAGCACGGTGCTGTCCACGTTTTGGAGCAGGTTGCCATGGATCACCACGTCGGACAAAGCCGCGTCGATGTTGGCGTCGACTAAAACGGGATTACTGTGACCCATCAGGTAAACCCCGATCCCGGCAATCAAGTCGTATTTGACGCTGCCGTCTGCGAGTTCGACCAATGGACCTTTTCCAAATCCGGATCCAAGATATGGGAAGATAAGCGATCCCGCACGTTGTTCTTCAAATCTGGAGAGGATCGCATGGGTCTCCGCCTGCATTCCGGGGTGCGGAGGCCGAACCCCATCAATGCTGTTTTGATGATCACGCAGTGCGTCGAGAAGCATGGCTTTCGCTTCCTTGACGCGGGAATCCTGCGCGAATGTTTGTGCGTTGGTCTGTGTCGTAGTCATGATTGAAAAGGACGGGCTTTGCCGTCATTCCATGTAAAACCGATAACCATAGCACTTTTGGCAAATGGGGAAAAGAGGAAATTTGGGTCAGGGGGATAGCGTGAAACCGCAAGGATGGGCTTTGTTTGCTCTCCCGTGTGAGATGGGGTGAAACTCCGTGCTTGTCTTCCAAACCGTGAATGCACAAAATACCGGATCATTCAGCGGCTGGTCCGGTTGTTTTGATTCCCTCGGATTTTGCATGTATGAGATCGCGGGAGATTCGGATATCCAGGGCTTGGGCCGTCTATTACTAACCTCAAAAACTGGATTGCATCATGAACAAAGCATTATTGTGGACTGCTCGCGTGGGATGTACAATCGTATGTGTCGGACTGGCATCAAGTTTACTGCATGCGACCCCGATCTCCGGATTGACGGTGGCGCGTTCGCCGGATGGTCAGGCCCTCATTGCCGCGGGAAGTAACCGTGTGTTTTATCGGGTGGATCCGCAGACTTTGGAGGTCGGCGAAAGGGTATGGAATGGGCTTTCGATAACCGCTATGGCTTTCGATCGTTCGGGCTCTGTGTTGGCTGTGACCGATGGTGGAATGGGTGGTTTTGTAACGATGTATGATGTTGGCACGCTCTCGAAAAAGAAGGAGCTGACGGGCCTCGAGCAGGTGGCGTTTTGCACGGCTGCGGACTTGCTGGCTGGCGTGGACGGGAACCGGAGAGACCCCACCACTCTAAAGGTGGCAAAGCTTGGAGACGGAACAGTCGTGATGACGGCTGCGCTTCAGCCCAAGCGCCCTGTGGCAGCGGTCGGGCTTGATCTTGAGGGTTCGATGGTTGCGGTGTTGTATGAAGGTCAGAATGATGCCGCCGAGGAAAAATCGACGCCTGCTCCCGCTCTCAAAGGATTGGAGCGTGTGAAGGCTCAGCAGGAGATGGATGGCCGCACTGCGGATGTCGCGTTTTTCAGGATTCCATCGGGAGAGAAAATTGCGGAGCACAAGGTCTATTTTTCTGCCAGCGGAACCGCATCGGCTGCGATGGTGGATGGGCGTCTGGTTGTGGTGACTTACCAGAATCAGAATGCCGCGATTGGGCAGGACGGGGCAGTTGAGATGTTTGCCTGTGAGAATTCCTTCAACTATGGGATCGGGTTCAGTTCAGACCACAAGCTTATCCTGACGGGCGGACTGGCCGACATGGCGTTGACATCCACCCGGGACTGGTCTTCGAAGAAACTCGGGGTCAGCAAAAAGCTTCCTTCCTGGCCGGAGTATTTCAAGGGGTTTGCGGCTGGAAGCGAAGGGGTATGCTTCGGGGCCACAGATGGCTACCGGCTCTTTGTCATCCAGCGCGATGGATCGGTAGCGCTGGAGAAACCGGTGTTCTGAGTTCCGCCTGATTTCCAACCCCCGGTATGATCCGTTGGATCGGACGGATGCACTTCTTCTGTCCGGTTCCTTCATGGAAGCTCGGACAGGATGCTTTGCTTCGAATCCTGAAGTGACTCATGCGTGACGCTATCGGCGATTTCCCTCGCTTCCAGGAAGCGTTTGAGTTTGGCCAATACCTGTGCTTTTCGCAGGCGGATAACATCCCTCTCGAAAAGGTTGTCGGTGGATTCGAGGAGTTGATCCCATCTTTTGAGGGCTTCCTCCCAGTCCGGATCCAATAGATCAAAATAGGCTTCCGCCTGTCGCAATGCGAAGTCGCGGACGTCCGGAGCCAGCTCGGTCGCTTTTCTAAAAGACTCCATCATGAGTTCTTCGGCTTCGGAAATCGAAATATCGCGGTTGAGTACCAGCGGGTTTTTGTAGGTGAAGATGAGTTCGCCCAATTGATAATGATAGGTGGCGGCATCCGGGTCGAGAAAGCAGGCTTTCCTAAGATAGAAAAGGGCTTCGGAGTAGTTTCCAGTTTCGGCAGCGTGATTGCCGAGTTGCTGGTTAACCACAGCGATATGCGGATCGATTTTGTTGGCTGCCAGAAACTGCTGATGCGCCTCCTCTTTCATGTCCAGCTTGACCAACAGTTTCCCATAGAGGATGCGCCCGAGGATGGCATCGGGGTGTTGCTCAACCCATCTACGGTAATCGTCGATGATCTTTGCAGCGGTGGACTCGAACTCCTTCTGGGTGTTGCGTCCCATTTGCGACATCTCATCGAGATGCTTGAGTGTTTTCTCGCTGTCGACGATGGCCAGGAGATCCTCATAGGTTCCCGGATCGTCTTTGGCTTTTTCTTGTGCTGAGAGAATAATCGGAGGTGTCAACAAGGCGCAACCGAGTCCGACAGTGACTATGAATCTTTGGAATGATTTGCGGGCTAGGGCGTGTTCGGGCATGAAATAGGATTGTTATATATCCGATTGGATGATTCCTGCGACGAAATCATTCAAACCAATTATGCGGCCCATCCACTTCTGAAGGAGCAGACCCTGCGAAAGGACGTGCCGGGTTGTGTCTGAATCATCTGTAGGCACCGGGGAAAACGGATGATGGGGTGCCGGTTGGGAGTCATTCAATCAAAAGATTGGAAATGTAACCGGATTTGACTTGCGCAACGTTCAGAAAGGACTAAACGTTGAGAATATGAGTAACGCAAAGAATCATTTTATTCAAGGTATGAGTCGAATTGCGGATTTCTGGGGGATGCCCAAGGCCATGGGCGTCATCTATGGCTGCATATACCTTTCTTCTTGTCCGGTTTCTCTGGACGAAATGGTGGATCAGAGCGGACTGAGCAAAGGATCCGTGAGTACAAATGTGCGTGTGCTTGAACGGTTGCAGATGGTTAGGCAGGAATTCAGACCAGGCGATCGCAAGGATTACTATGTGGCAGAGCCGGATCTTTGGCGGGTGGTGAGGGGGATTCTCGAACAGCGGCGTAAGGTCGAGTTCTCCTCTGCTCTTTCAAGTGTCCACGAGAGCTTGGCGATGCTGGATGTCGAAGAATCATCTTCCGAAAATCCCCATGAGATCGTCTTCCAACGAGAGCGAATCCGTCAGATGGAGTCCTTCTTCCGGATGCTGGACAAGGTGGTGGGTGGTATTCTCTTGATGAATAAGTTGAGCGCGTCAGCGCTTAGCCGTTTTGGTATGGAAAAGCAGAACAATGAAGACTAGACCTAGAGATGCGGTAACCGGGGCGTTTGGTTACTCCGGGAAATACATTGCGAGTCGTTTGCTAGCGAGAGGAAGTGAGGTTGTAACACTCACCAATTCTGTCTCGCGCAAGTCGGAACTTACGGGGTTGATGGCCTATCCCTTGAATTTCAATGATCCGGATGCTCTCAGCCATTCGCTGGAGGGTGTGGATGTGCTCTACAACACGTATTGGGTGAGATTTAATCACAAGCTTTTTTGTCATGCTGATGCAGTGAGGAACACCAAGGTGCTCTTCGATGCGGCAAAGCGGGCAGGTGTTCGTAAAGTGGTTCATGTTAGTATTACCAACCCTGCCCATGGATGTGGCCTTGAGTATTTTGAGGGGAAAGCCGAGCTTGAGGATGCTCTTATTGAGACCGGAATGGAATACAGCATCCTCCGACCCGCAGTGATCTTTGGCCGGGAGGATATCCTGATCAACAACATAGCTTGGTTTCTGCGTCGACTGCCATATTTTGGAGTGCCTGGCAATGGACGATACAGATTACAGCCCATTCACGTTGACGACTTGGCGGTTCTTGCAGTGAACTATGGAGCGTCGTTTGAGAGTGGCATCGTTCAAGCGATTGGTCCCGATACTTTCACATTTAAAGAAATGATTGAGCAAATAGCCAAGGTTTTGGGGGTGAGATGCCGCGTTATTGAAGTCAGTCCCGGGCTGGCATATTGGACAACGCGTTTCTTCGGTATGGCATTGGGGGACGTGATTTTGACCCGGGAGGAGATCTCAGGACTGATGAAGGATTATCTCCATGTAGAAGCGCCTCCGTCCGGCATGACCTCACTATTGGGGTGGGCATCGGAGAATGCGGACGTGCTTGGACGCCATTACGCCAGTGAACTGAGGCGGAGACGGAACCGTGAGGTTGAGTACGTGTCGTTCAGCTGAGAGCCGGCCAAGTCAGGTAACCGGCCGGCTGAGAGCGGACAGGTGTGGTCAACATGTCGATGGAGCGGCTCCGAAAAGAATGGCGGGTTCGACGGGGGTGAGGCCGACTTTTGCGAGAGCGGCGAGGGCATCCTGGGGTTTGTCGAAACAGAAGACCATCACCGCACTGCCTTCGCCCCTCAGGTTGTAGGCATACATGTATTCGATGCTTACCCTGGCACCCAGGAGGAGATCGGTCACTTCGGCGAGGCCACCGGGACGATGGGGTACATGGATGGC
>JAPXRV010000045.1:0-26255 GCA_033813415.1 Opitutales bacterium
AACTTCAGCATTGTTGTAAAGGTGATCGATCCGTCCAGTGTTAAAGGAGCTTGAGCGCCGGATCATCCCGTGGACTTCATATCCTTTATCCAACAACTGCTCAGCAAGATAGGAGCCATCCTGTCCGGTTATTCCCGTGATGAGTGCTTTCTTCATATTCGAACGGAATAGTGGAGGAACATTCCATCAAATGCGAGCTTGAAAGCAGTCTCAAATGCGTTCACCCATCCGTTGATCACCTTACTTGAAAGGCATACCAACTCACACTGCCACGTTCAGATAACGGATCGAAACAACCCGAAGTCTAGGCCTTGAAGTAACGGGACGGCGGGTGCTTCACACAATTGCGGGTATCGAGGAGAACAGCGCCAAAGGACGAAAAGTCGAAATCGATGTAATCCCGATGTGCCGTTGCCAAAAGGATGAGATCGTATTGATCCTCTACAGGGTAGGAACGGCGCCAAGCCAGATCACTGTGATTCCTGGTGGGCTCAATCTCAGGAATATGCGGATCATTGTAAGCGACAGTTGCACCCAACTGCTCCAGCTTTTTCATCAACACGTAGCTCACCGACTCTCTGTCGTCATCGACATCCGGCTTATAAGCCAATCCGAGAATCAGTATCCTGGACCCGTTCACCGACTTGCCAACCTGATTCAAGGATTCGATGACTTTGGATATGACGTAGTTTGGCATGGAGGTGTTGATCTCCCCCGCCAATTCAATGAATCGTGTGTGCTTCTCATATTCTCTGGCCTTCCATGTGAGGTAAAAAGGATCAATTGGAATACAGTGACCTCCCAACCCAGGGCCCGGATAGAAAGGCATATATCCAAAAGGTTTCGTTGAGGCGGCCTCAATCACCTCCCATACATCGATACCCATGGCCTCGTAGACAACCTTCAACTCATTGACCAAAGCGATGTTGACCGATCTGAAAATATTCTCAGTCAGTTTGGTAGCTTCTGCGGCCCGGCACGAACCGACCCGATGAACCTTATCGACAACCGATCCGTAAAGTGTCGCGGCACGCTCAAGACAAGCTTGGGTCAGACCGCCAACGACCTTAGGTATCGTCTTCACCGAAAAATCCCTGCGCCCCGGATCCTCGCGCTCAGGAGAATAGGCCAGATTGAAGCCAGCCCCGGCTTGAAGTCCTGATCCCTCCTCCAATATCTTGCGCAAATCCGTGTCGGTTGTTCCGGGATAGGTCGTACTTTCAAGCACAACCAATTTGCACCTCGACGCAGAATACGTCGGGTCCGAATCCAACCACGACTGACAATCTCTGTCAGAACAACACGCATCATCGGTTTGTCCTGTTCCCGGGACCAAATAAGGCGCAATTGAATGTCCAGTCTGCACGATGTAGGACATATCAGGTTCCCGGTGACGGTTCAACGGAGTCGGAACGCAGATGATCACAGCATCAACACATCGAATCAGTGCAAAATCGGATGAGGCCCGAAACATTCCCGAGCCAACTACCGAACGAATCGCCTCCGCATCAATGTGTTTGATGTAGCTCGTTCCCGCATTGAGCATTGCCGGCTTCCTGGCATCAATGTCCAAACCAAGGACACGGATCCCGGATCGGGCAAATTGAATGGATAGGGGCAACCCCACATACCCAAGTCCAATGATCGCTACGCTGGTGTCCCTATGTTGATGGCCCATATGAAGGAAAGTCCGATTCTCTTCTTACTTACACATTGCCGTTTCCCCCACGGGAATCCGGATGAGCAAATGGTAGATACAGATGGTGGAGGATCCGGTTAATGAAGAAAAAACGAATCAATGGTGATGGATTTCCTGCATATCAGGAGCAACGGTAGCCAAAGCTTCCTCCATAGTGGAAGTCCCTTCTTTCACCTTCAACATACTATCCTGATGGAGCGTCTTCATTCCAGCATCCATCGCGAGTTTTTTGATGTCGTTGGTATCCTTGCCCGTATTGATTGCACGCACGAGATCTTCGTCAACCAGCATGAGCTCGTGAATCCCTACCCGTCCTTTGTATCCTCCCGATGCTTTGTTCGGTCCGGAGGTGGTGTTCGCCCGATAAATTTGCCCGGTCCAATTCAAAGCCCTTTTAAGGATTTCAGACTCATTTCCTTCAGGAATGTAGGGTTCGCGGGAAACCTTGCATACCCGCCGCATGAGTCGCTGGGCGCACACGCACAGGAGCGACGCCGACACCATGAAAGGCTCGATTTTCATATCCGTGAGTCGGGCAATGGAACTCGGCGCATCGTTGGTGTGAAGTGTGCTGAAAAGCAAGTGCCCCGTGAGTGCAGCCTCAACCGCGATTTGAGCCGTTTCGAGGTCTCGAATTTCCCCCACCAGAATGATATCAGGGTCCTGTCGCAAGAATGCCCTAAGGGCAGAAGCGAACGTGAGTCCGATCTTGCGGTGCATCTGCATCTGATTCAATCCCGCAAGCGTGTATTCGATCGGGTCTTCAGCCGTCCGAATATTCACCTCGACCCGATTGATCTCATTCAGCGCCGAATACAGCGTCATGGACTTACCGGAACCCGTTGGTCCGCAGTGCAGAATCATCCCATACGGGCGACGAATCACGCTCCTGTATCGGGCCAGATTTTCCTGGGAGAAACCAAGATCCGGAAGTGGCAGCGTACTTTTCTGCTTATCGAGAATACGCATCACACAACCTTCACCGTGATTCAGCGGCGCAGTCGCAATACGCAAGTCGATGTCAATGTTTCTACGATTGAACTGCTTGTAGACAATTCGACCGTCCTGCGGAATGCGTTTTTCGGCAATGTCCAGATTAGCCATCACCTTATATCGAGCCAAGAGAGACTGGGAGATCTTGGAAGGAATACGCAGCTTCTCCGAACACTGACCGTCCACCCGGACACGTACACGGGCATCCCGCTCAAACGGTTCAACGTGAATGTCACTGGCACCCGAAAAATAGGCATCCTCAATGATGCGGTTGGCAAGCTCAATGATAGGCGCTGATTCCTCGCTCGCCCCTCCATCTTCATCAATAGCTGATTCGTCGATATCGAGCCCCATGCCAAGACGCTCGACCACATCGCCGAAACCAATGGGCATCATCGCTTCTTCCGGACTCCTGAGCTTATCGGCCAAATCCTTCTCAAGCGAGAGCAAGACGACAACCTTCATCCGTGTCTTCTGCTGGATGGTATTAGTAAGCTGCATCTTGAACGGACTATCGAGCGCAACCACCAGATGGTTCCCCACGATCCCTATCGGCAACACTTTGTGCTCCGAGCAGAAATCCTTGTCCAGATACTCAAAAGTCTGCTCATTGGGAACATACGCCTTGGCGTTGAAAGGATGCAAATCGAACGCCCGGGCCCGGGCAATGAGCAAGGTATTCTCGCTCACATTATGCTCTTCCATGAGAAGCTTCTCGATAGCCTCTCCGGTCAGCTCCTGATCCAATCCGAGAATCTCGGTAGCCGCCTCAGTCCCCAAGGCTTTGAGGGTCACCAACTCTCTGATGATACGAGATTGTATTCGTCCTAGTGCCACAGCAAACAAGCATCCGGTTGAGGCTCCGGATGTCAACAGTTCATTCGCGTATCCCCCACCCAAAAACCACGGTTTTTCTTGAATTGGCTTGCTTCCTGCCCACCGGATCATGCCAATCGACATCGGACTCATGATACTTGGAATTGAAAGCTCCTGTGATGAATCCGCGCTTGCGGTATTCGATCCGACATTCGGCATCCGATGGGAAAAAGTGTCCACGCAGATAGACCTCCATGCGATCTACGGGGGAGTTGTCCCCGATTTGGCAAGCCGCGAGCACCTTGCCGCCTTCGATCACCTTCTGGATGAATGGAGAATCCAACAGGATTATTGCAGCCTGACAAAAATAGCAGTCACGTGTGGACCGGGACTAGCCTCCTGCCTCGCGATCGGGCTTTCGCTTGCACAGGCCATTTCAAACGCACTCGGGAAACCACTCTGCGGGGTCAACCACCTCATGGGACATGCGTTTTCACCCTTCATTCCACTGCACCGCAGCTCTCCAGCTCAATTCCGGCAGGACTTCGAACGCCTTTTGCCTCATCTGGGACTCATCGTATCGGGTGGCAACACCATGCTGATCGAAGTTGCCGCCGATCGATCCATTCGCGTTATCGCGTCGACCGTAGACGATGCGGCAGGAGAGGCATTGGACAAAGGAGCCAAGCTACTCGGACTTGGGTACCCGGGAGGGCCCAGAATTGAGGAACTGGCCTGCCACGCCACTGGGCCATTTGAGCATCCGTTTCCAGTTTCTTTTCCAAGCCCTGAAGACCTGAAATTCAGTTTTGCCGGACTCAAAACCAGCTTGCGCTACACTCTCGAAAAAATGAGCGACGACACACTCAAAGCCAAGCTGGCCTCAGTGTGTTTCTCATATCAGCAGGCGGTGGTTGATCAGCTCATACGGAAGACGCGTCAAGTGTTGAAAACCGGACGCTACCGCTCCATCGGTTTATCCGGCGGAGTCGCCAATAACACACCACTCAGAGAGTCATTTGTACAAACCGGAAGACGATCTGGAGTCCCCGCACTGGTGGCCGACAAACGGCACACAGGGGACAACGCTTCCATGATCGCCTTTGCGGCATGGATGGATGCACCTGGAATCCTGCACAATACGCCTGAAACGCCGCTGGGATTCCTTCCTTCCATGAGGCTTTGAAAACCCACTGATCAATTTCGGCTCAATCGGCACATTCAAGGGCTACAAGCCGGACAACACCGCGAACATCGAATCCCAAAGCTAGTCGGTCTTGATCAATTCGAGAAAACCGGACTCGTCCAACACGGGAACCCCAAGCTCCTGTGCCTTTGCGAGTTTGCTACCAGGAGAATCCCCGGCCACAACATAATCAGTTTTCCGACTCACGCTTCCAGATACTTTTCCACCGCTTTTCTCCACGATTGCCGTAAACTCGTCCCTTCCATAGTTTGGCAAGGTTCCAGTCAACACGATCGTTTTGCCACTGAGCGGGAGAACCGTTTTAACGCCGAGTGGACTTACTGAACGAACAGTCAATCCAAGGTCAGCCAGTTCAACCATCAACTCACGGTGAACCGGATCCGAGAAATACAGGGTCACACTCTCAGCGATTACCTCACCCACCCCGGATAAACGCATGAGATCCTCTTTCGAGGCATCCATCAGCCGGGTTAGATCCGGATAGGCCGAAGTCAATTCCTTCGCCATCGAAGCTCCCACTCGAAAAACACCCAACCCATGTAAAAGCCTCCATGTGGGCTGGTCTTTGCTTTGCCCGATTGCCGCCAACAGATTCCGCGCGGACTTTTCTCCAAAGCGTTCAAGGGACATCAGATCCTCCATACGGAGGCGGTAGAGATCCGCCACCCCTTTGATCATCCCTGCGGACACCAACTGATCGATCACGGACTCACCAAGTGAGTCAATGTCCATGGCTTGCTTACCTGCGAAGTGCTCCAGCCTCCGCCTTATCTGAGGCGGACACTCAGGATTATCACAACGCAAAACCGCTTCACCGGACAACCGCACAAGCATGCTTCCACACGCCGGGCAGTTCGCCGGAAATTCAAAAGGCCGCACATCCGCACCTCTACGCTCAAGAACCGGACCGATCACCCGGGGAATTATCTCACCCGCCTTTTCGATCTCCACCCAGTCGCCAGGGCGCACATCCCTGCGCGCGATCTCGTCCGCATTGTGAAGCGTGGCACGCGAAACCGTCGATCCAGCGACCCGGATAGGGTCGAGCTCGGCGACAGGTGTAACCGCACCGGTACGTCCAACCTGCAGCGTTATCTCACGCAAACGGGTCACCGCCCTTTCGGCGGCATATTTGTACGCGATGGCCCATCGTGGAGCTTTCGATGTGCTTCCAGCCTCACGCTGTAACCCGATGTCATCCAATTTCACCACAGCACCATCCGTATCGTAAGGTAACGCACGGGCATCCTCCCTCAAGGACACAATCCTTTCCCAAGCTGCATCAGCTCCTTGGCATATTGTCATCATTTCCACGACCGGAAGTCCCCATTCACGAAACAACGCATGCATACCCGACTGACTGGAAACCATCAAAGGCTCGCAAGCCCCCATACCATAAAGCCTGACAGCCAAGCCACGGCCCTTCACGACCTCCGGATCCAGCTGCTTCATCGTGCCGGATGCAAGGTTGCGCGGATTGGCATAGAGCTCCAGCCCATCCATCTCCCGCATCCCGTTAATCGCGCGAAATACCTCACGGGGCATGTAAACCTCGCCCCTCACCTCCACTAACTCCGGGATTCGATCCCCTTTTAATTGATGGGGAACACCAGCCAATGTCGCGAAGTTCCGGGTCACATCATCACCCTCCACACCGTTTCCCCGGGTCAGAGCACGCACAAGCCGGCCCTTCTCAAAGGTGAGACTGATGGCAAGCCCATCTATCTTCGGCTCAACCGTGAACTGCAAATCGTTTCGTCCAAATCGCTCGTTCAGTCGATGCACAAACTGCCGGAACTCCTGTTCCGAATACGTATTCTCCAAACTGGCCATCGGCACCCGATGGGGATAGCTTTGAAACCCTCGGGTACGGTCGTCTCCGACCCGCTCCATCACAGAATCGTCAACGGAAACCTCAGGATGCGCCTTCATCAACTCGCCCAACTCGTGCTTGAGCGCATCATACTCCTGATCCGTCACCTCACTTCGGTTCTCCCTGTAGTAGAGCTCATCAAGGAACTCAATCTGAGATGCCAGCTTTTCGATACGCTTCTTGTCAGAGGTCTCTTTCATGGGATCAGTCGCACAACAAACACTTGTGGATGGTGACGAATGCAAATTGGATGGCAAGGATTCCTTTTCCCCGACCGTCCCGGATCCTCCATCGCCTTGGCATATGCCGGTGTAGCAAAATAGTGAGATGGCCCAAAAGGCTTTCAAGCTGCATCGTGAGGCAACAGCCAGCCCACCCTGCAAAAAATTGTTTTTCATAACCTAAATCCTGAATTTTGACATTGATACAAGATATAAAAACAACAAAAATACTCTATTCGACATTCCACACGCCTCTCAAGCACTAATTAATTAATTCAATAACACATCCAAGCACCTTCCTGTCGATTGGGCAGACTGCCCATAAACCAAATTCCAGTCTTGATTTTCGAGAGCAGGCTCCTATGAGCGAAAAATGGATGTATGTGGTTTCTGCCACATGCATCCCTCTCAAGTGGGATCACCGCGGGTTCCGTTCCCAACTGCCAAAGGACGCAAATCGCATTGGCAAAATTGGAACCCACAAGGGAGATCGCTTGCGTATTGTCTGATAAACCAAGAATAAATCTATCCATGACAAAAACCCATTCCTTTGCAGCCGACGTCAAGCAGATGCTCGATATCGTTGTCCACTCCCTTTACACGGACAAGGAGGTGTTCATCCGTGAACTCGTGTCGAACGCTTCTGACGCCCTTGAAAAACTCCGGCACATTCAGCTGAGGGGTGATAGCATCCTCGATGAAAACCTGCCTCTCGAAATCAACATCCAAACCGATGATCAGGCCGGAACTTTGACGATCCAGGACTTCGGAATCGGGATGGATGAGGCCGACCTGGTCGAAAATCTGGGAACCATCGCCCACTCAGGCTCTAAGGCTTTTGTGGCGGCGCTCAAGGAAAGCGGCAACGCGGCGGAAAACCTGATCGGTCAGTTCGGAGTCGGATTCTACAGTGCCTTCATGGTGGCCGAATCCGTTCAAGTCTACACCCGCTCGTGGCAACCTGATTCCAAGGGATATCTATGGGAATCGACCGGGACAGGTGAATACACGATTGAGGAGGTTGACGGTCAGCGTCGCGGAACCAAAATCGTGGTAAAACTCAAAGAAGACCAGAAGGACTTCTCGAAACCGGAAACCGTCAAATCCATCGCAAAGAGGTACTCCAGCTTCGTCCAGCACCCTCTCAATATTAACGGAGAAAAGCAGAATACAGTCCAGGCCATCTGGCTGCGCAACAAAGCTGAAATCAAGGAAGAGGAATACCGGGAATTCTATAAGTTCCAGGCGGATGCGTTCGATGAACCCAGGTTTTGGCTCCACTTCTCTTCAGATGCACCGATCAATCTGAACGCGTTGCTCTTTGTTCCAACCGAAAACCCGGAACGTTATGGGCTTGGGCGAACCGAATCTGACATCGCGCTGTATTGCAAAAAAGTGCTCATTGATGACAGCCCGCAAACCCTCCTGCCGGAATGGATGCGATTCGTGAAAGGGATCGTGGACAGTGCCGACATCCCACTTAACATCAGCCGTGAATCCATGCAGGATAGCCAGCTGCTTCAGAAGATCGGCAAGGTGCTCACCGGCAGGTTCATCAAGTTCCTGCAAGAGAAAAGGACGAAGGACACCGAAGCCTACGATGCATTCTGGAAGGACTTCGGGCACTACATCAAGGAGGGGGTGACCACCGACTGGGGCAACCGTGAAGCCCTTGGTAAACTCCTTCGTTATGAAACCTCCCTCACCGAGCCTGGCAAATACAGTTCGTTTGACGAAATTGTGGGCCGGATGAAAGAGGAGCAAAAGGAAATCTATTACCTGCTCGGAAGCTCCCGTGAAGCGATCGAAGCCGGACCCTACATCGAAGCATTCAAAGCCAATTCGATCGAAGTGGTTTACCTCTTCGAAGGAGTGGATGAATTTGTGATGAGTCATCTCCGTGAATTCGACCAGAAAAAGCTGGTGTCGGCAGACCAGGAAGGACTCAACCTCGAATCCGTGCTTCCAAAAGCAGACGCGGTCAAACTCACGGACTCCGAGGTGTCAGATCTCTGCGAGTGGCTCAAAGGCGTTTTCGGCAGCCGGGTAAGCGATGTAAAAGCAAGTCAACGACTGGTGGAAAACCCGGCAGTCGTGCTTAGCAAAGACCGTATCATGAGCGCGAACATGCGCAGGATCATGAAAGCCATGCACCAAAGCGTACCAAACGAGATTCCGGTGCAATTGGAAATCAACCCCTCACATCCCCTGATGCACAGCCTGCTGAAACTCAAATCCGAAAATGACGATCTTGCCCGTCTGGTTGCCGAGCAGATTATTGACAACTGCATGCTCAACGCCGGGCTTCTCGACGAAACCAGGGTGATGGTTAACCGCATCTACAACCTGCTCGAGAAAGTCAGGTAGACTTCTAATCCAGCTATTCCCCGGTCCGCGAGATATCTCCGGGCCGGATGCGTCTTTAAGGAAGTCACGATGATTGCCGCACAATCAGCTTTGGGTCAAAAAGCCCGTCCTTCATGGCGGCGGCGCCCATTGTGATTCCCTTGATGCATTCCAACAGTGCCTGCTTCCCCATTTCCCGAAGAGGCTGGGCAACAGTGGTCATGGACGGACTCAGGAGTCGGGCGGGATACCAATCATCGTAGCCGACCAAGGCGATATCTTCCGGTATCCTCAAGCCCTTTTCGCGGAATGCAGACATCAATCCCATGGCCGCAGCATCACCAGCCCCACAAAACACAGCATCATAGCCACCCTTCGCTACATCAGCTCCAAGCTCCAACCCAACGTGATAGTCGTAGTGAAAAACCTCATAAGAATGGGCCGGATTATAGGGAATACCCCATTCTCCAAGAGTCTCGATGTATCCGGTAAGCCGCTCCTCCGCAGTGGGGTGCGGATCCTCCCTTGAAGAATGCCCGTTTACGATGGCGAGATGCCGATACCCTCTTTGCAGCAGATGTGCGGTAGCCATTCGGGCCCCATATTCATTATCCGAAGTGATCGAACACGCCCCAGGCACCTTACCATCAATCACGACCAAAGGTCGTCCGCGCGCACGGAAGGCTGCCACCAAGTCATCCGGCGGTACAATACTCAACAGAATGAGACCATCTGCCGCATCGCCATAGAGGATCGACTCCATCGTCGTCCGGACCTTGGAATCACTCCCGCCGGTCGTAAACAGATTCATGGCCTTGCCCTCATTGCCGCCGCTCATCCCATCCTCTACCCCTTTTAGAATTTCCATCTCAAACGGACCGGAAAAAAATGCCGCCATCATCGCCACCGTGTCACTTCTACCACGAACGAGACGTCTGGCGCTGAGATTCGGATGATAATTCAACGCTCGTATGGAGGCGTTAACACGCTCCTTGGTCTCCGGTGTGATGCGGGGATCATCATGAATCACCCACGAGACAGTAGTGTGGGAGACTCCCGCATGGCGTGCGACATCAACTATGGTAACTTTGGAGCTTCTCTCTCCGTTCGCATTTCTATCCCGCTTTTTAACTGACATGGCTAACAGAGCTTTTACATTTTGCCGATGGCGTCATGTCAAGCAGACAGAATACCTCAACAAAGACATCACCATGATCGTGGATTTCGATCAGCCAACTGACAGAATCGAAACTCAAAAACGATCAATAGAGATCAGCTGTTGAATGAGCATCAACCGTGGGACTCCGCACCCACAGACGAGTCCTGATTTTCGTGGGGCCCAATGTGCTGACGCAGAGAAGCCTCAAAAACCTGAGATTCATTTGAATGCCCGGTCGATCCGGAAAGCGGACACAGATACGATATGAAACCTGGACCGACGCCCAATAGCATTTTACGATCCTGATGCTCCACAACCACCAGAAACTGCTTGTTTCCCAACATGCGTGTTTCCTTGATGCGCAATACCCCGCTGTCAGTGATCCCTTTTATGGGCAACTTCCCCCTTTTGGCAAGATAGCCGATGACCGCCATCCCCACAAGAACCGCAAAGATCATAAAAACCGAGCGGGACATCGACACCTGACGACCGGACCCCGGAACAAACAGATCATTTCCCATATCGCGGGGCACGATGGTTTTACCCGCCGGTACCGCCACTGGAAGCGTTTCTGAAACCGGAGCCAATGCCACCTCCCCACTGACGCTGGATTCAACAGCATCCCCCACGGTCTCGGGAGAAGCCCACAGTCCTCCCGCCAAACACAGTCCCACAAGCCCGATCCGCACATATATCGGCAATCGCCGGACAAACGGGACATCGATCGAAACCTTCTCCGGCATGGAAAAACTAGGATTCATCCTGATGCTCCGTAACAATCTGAGTCACCTTGATGCCGAAATTGTCTTCCACGACCACCACTTCGCCATAGCCCACCAGTTTTTCGTTCACATACAATCCGACTGGATCAGTGGCCTGCTGCTTCAGCTGCAAAACCGTCCCCGGAGTCAACTCCATGAGCTCGCGCATCGGAAGGAAGCAGGATCCGAGCTTCACGCTCAACTGCACCTTCACGTCCATGATCATGTTAAGGTTTTCCTGATTCATACTGCACCTTTGTTTCCTGATCGATTCTCACGTTTCGCAACTGGATTCAGACGGATTTAGCCAGTCTGACAGCGACATTACCATCCTCAACTCCGATTTCGCCCCAAAACTTCTGCTTGCCTTCGCACTTGATCTCAGTCCGGTGAAGGATATCCGGATCAAGCTCAATAAGATCGCCTTCCTTTAATGACAATACTTCCGCAACGGTGATTGAAGGAAGCGTCCATTCGGCGGATACCTTCACTCCAATCTGGTTGAAACTGTCAAACCAGCGGGCCTCGCGGGAAAGCATCGAACCCTGATTGGTGTTCTGCTTGTTCTTGTCCTCCATCCGCTTGATGAGATCCTCAATCGAGTAGTAGGGAATGCCCATCAACATGCTCTCAGAACAATCACCCAACATACACTCCATGCTCAGAATCAGCATGATCGCATCATGAGGGGAAGTCTGGAGAAATCGTCCGTTGTTTTCCTTCCCGATCATCGTCGGGTTCATCTCCGGAGCATCTTTCCACTGGGTGCACCATTCGTTGAGAATGATCATGGTGATTTCATCCACCATGGTCATCTCGATCTCAGTCAGGTAACGTTCATCCTTAACCGAGTGCCCTTTTCCACCCAGCATGCGATCCACGATTGTCATCGCCAGGCGCGGGTTGGTCGCAAGAATTCCAATCCCATTCAAGGGCGACACCTTGAACATCGTGATGTAGGTCGGATTCGGAATCGACTCCACAAACTGGGAATACGGGGTCGTGGTCAATTGGGACATCTTGATCGAGACATCCATTTTCAGATACATGGACAACCTCGCACTCAGGTATCGGATAAACTCTTCGTGACTGATCCGGACATGCCGCAACTCATACTCGGTAAGGAATATCGGGTTACGGAAATCGTAGTTCTCGATAAAAAGGTTCGGCTTGGTTTCAATCCGTTTGCCTTCCCACGAGTAGACCGAACTCTGTTCGCTCGCCGTAGCTTCAGCCAGCAACGCATCAATACTGCTTTGGCTCAGTATCTCGTTGATGTCGAAATCGTCATCTTTCTTCGCGGCCATGGTATCGTCCTTCCACTAGTTCCAGCAAGCCAAACACGGCAATGCGGCTATTGAACCACAAACTCCGAAAAATACAGTCCGGTGACGACCCGCTCCTTCAGCACGGTATCGTAAGCAGCAATAAGCTTGCCGCGCACTGTGTTTTTGATCCCCGGGTTCTGAAGATCAGCTAAAGTGAGAGAAGACAATACTCCGAGGGTCGCATCAATCATCTTGACCCGATTCGCCTCAGCAAGAGACGCAAAGTCGTTCCGACTGCCTTCCACTATAAAGCTCACCTTCACATAACGGTTGATCGATGTCCCCGAGAGGTTCGCTACGATGTTTTCAAAAGGATATGTATTGGATGCTGCCGTGCTTGCCGCATCTGGGGCAGCCCCATGGCCCCCGCCTCCTCCATGCGAATCCGCACTTGCCGCCCCATGAGCATCGGGTTTCGGGGTTGAATGCGCGGCAGAGCCAGATCCCCCACCCACATTGCTCCCGTCTCCGGCCGATACCTGATGGGCGGCGTCCACCACAGCGGACTGAATCTGCGGGATGAACACAAACTTTGTCATGGCAAAGGATATCACCGGCATCAAAACCAGCACTGCGATAGCGGGCATCATCCCACCACCGGACTTTCCTGCTTCTGCCGGAGCCGCATTCGGCGTGATCTCTTCCATCTTTTCCTTTGCCATGGTGTCCTTTCAACCAATCTATGCTGTCCTAAGAAAAATCACAACCATCCGACACAGCTCCTGGAAACCAACCCGATCTCACGGGATCGTCTATCAAAAGACTGTGCCAGACAATCGCATCACTCAATCACCGCTTCAAGTTAATAACTTCCTGAAGAATCGTATCCGCAGTCGTGATGATTCTCGAGCCGGCCTGAAACGCTCTTTGTACCGAGATCAACTCTGCGAACTCCTCAGTCATATCCACGTTGGAAAGCTCAAGGGATCCTTGCTGGAGGGTCCCCAAACCTGCTGTTCCAGGCACCCCGTTTTCAATCGTGATACCAGCCACAGCCGCACCCGAGTAGAGGTTATCCCCTTCCCGGATCAAAGCCTGAGGATCCGCCACGTTGGTCATAAGCACTTGGCCAACCGTAAAATAGTCACCATTGTCGAGAAGCAGTTGCACATCTCCAGTGGAGCTCACAGCAAAAGACTGAAGTCCCGGGAAGTGTTCCACCAGGAGCTCATTCGCAAACGGATTCCCCGGATTCAGCGCGTCATCGGTATTGTTGTTAAACTGGATACCATCGGCCACATTGAGGTCGGGCATCGAAATCCGGACATCACCATAGGTGTCGGGGAGACTCTGCTCCTGGAGCGAGAACGCGATATCACTGCCGGGAGGCTTCCCGATGATGATCGATGCACTTGTGTAGCCCCGGCCGCCGTTTGTCACCGTGATTCCGGTAACAACACCTGCCGCACTCACGACTGCAGTGGCCCGCGCCCCAAACCCGTCACCCTGAATCGTGATTTCGGGCGGATTTGCCGGATCATATCCAGTACCACCGCCTCCAAGCGGAACCAAGATTGTGTTTTGAATTTCGCCAGCAACAATGCTCACAGGATCCACGACAACCGCCGGAGCCTGCTCACCATTACCGAGCCTTGTGCCGGTTGCGATGAATGTTGCGGTTCCTCCCGTCAGCCCCTGCACACGTAACCCGCTCTGGGTGACAAGGTATCCAAGCGAATCCACCCGGAAATTCCCTGCCCGGGTAATGAAAGTTGAACCGTCATTTGGGTCAACCACCCGGAAATAGCCCTCCCCGGAAATCCCAATATCGGTAGCCAAGCCCGTATTGGTGAGCGTCCCCTGATTGAACAGACCTTGGGTCGTCACCACATTCACGCCTGACCCGATCTGACTCGCGCTTGAGCTTGCGCCACCAGCAGTGGACGAGCGTTGGAGAATGTTGTTGAACGATTCCCCATACTCAATCCGTTGTCCTTTGTAGCCAACAGTGCTTGAGTTCGCGATGTTATTCCCGATGACTTCGAGCCCTTTGGAAAAACTCTTCAGAGCCGCCACACCTGCTCCCAATGATCCTGATAGTGCCATAATGATTCCTTTCCTTGTAAGTATCTTGTTCCGGTTTGTTAGTCCCGCATCGTTTCCTCATTCAATCTCACTAAATACTAGTCCATGAAGGCATCGGTCACTGCCGAAACCGCCTCTCCTATGAACGACATACCCTCCGGCGCTTCTTCGATTCCCTTTACAGAGCTCAACGGATAGAGCTCATCCTGTATGACAAGAGCCACCTGACGCGTCGCCTTGCCCGTGGCATCCACTTTCTCAACAACCTCTACCCGATCCACGATCCCGGTGAAGTTTCCATAGACCTTGTCATCAATTGTCACCGTCTTGCCCAAATAACTCTGGGCGGTCAGCATGTCCTGGGTTTCCTGACTCTTCGCCATGCTCGATGCAAGTTGAGTCAAAACCTCAAGCGAGTTGCTGCTCATCTCACCCTGGCCCGTCGTGAAGGACTCAAAATTGGTCGATAGCTTTGTCATCGCTTCGAGCGAGGAGAAACTGCTCATTGAAGCGATGAAGTCCAAGTCGCTCATTGGAGACATTGGATCCTGATGCTGCAACTGAACCGTCAGCAGCTTGAGAAAATCATCCTGACCCAGGACCTTTTTAACATCACGGGTCGTCTTCTCGGAATACTCGTATACGGTCGGCTTCACCGACGGATCTGTTGTGCTGGGTATGCTTGGCATGGCGTTTTCAGGCGTAGACGTGGACCGGACCGCTGCTCCCGGTTGCAGCAGTCTTGTAAGCCGGTCTCACTGACTGATTGTTGTGTTGGATCACATGTGGATTCTCATCCCCTGACGGACCGGAAACCGGGAACAGAACTGAGTCCTCACCGGACCAGGGATCAGAAAGGTATTCGGGCTCATCAAGCGCCACGCCTAATTCACGGGCATGATCACGAATGAGATCCCACTCTTTGCGGATTTGCGCCATCGCGTCCGCATCGCCTTCAAAAGAAGCCTGTATTTTTCCACCCACCATGCGTATGTCAGCCGTCAGGCGGCTCTCGCCCTGATCCCCGAGCACCACGCGGACGTGGTTCCGCTCGGTCTGGCGCATCCGTTCCAAATGCTCGACGATCTGATTCACGATCTGCACCGAAACCTGGGAAGCGGCAGCACGATCAGATGTGGCTGCGGCGGGTTGGGAAGATGACTGGGGACGCATATCAGTCGACTCGACCGATGATGCCCCTTTTGCCACTTCTCGGTATGCGGAGGGTAGACTGTCCCGCAAATTTGATCCGGTCTCTGCATGAGAGCCTCCGGATTCATTTCCATCATTCCTTCCGAAAGATGAATCTCCCGACCAGCTGCCGCGGTCCGAAGAAAGAAATGGCTCCGATCCATCCAGACGCGACGACTGGGAAAACAGACTTCCCTTGGTCGGGTTCGGAACTTCTCGGCTGGACGTGGCGATCATACTGAATGACTCCAAAGCATCCTGCGTGCCATCAGCCATCAACCGGGATTCCAAACCTCTCGCGATGGCTTCATTTACATGGGTTTGACCATTATTCACAATAGGAACCATCGGTTGCAAAGACCTCTTCCCAGCCAACCGGGCAGTATTTGCCGCCGCTTCATTTGCCATATATGGTCCGGACAGAACCGCATCCTTGGGAACATTTGCCGATACCGTCCCTTGTTTCTGAACACCGCTAGCGACACCGGAAGCATTGCCGGACACAGCTTTCATCCGCGGGAGTGCGTTGCCATTCGGACGCGACAGATCCGACCCGGACTGGTGCGCATTGATGACAGAAGACCGTGTTGCTTTCTGATCCAAGACTGAAGCGCCAGCTTTCCCTACCGGCTTAGCCTCAGAAACGACCTGGTTTCCATGACGCGATACCATAGCCGCCGCCAAGGCCACCCTGGATTTCTCCACCGAGTTACTCTTGGATTTGTCGCCGATCTCAACAGCAGGCTTTCCAGACTCTACAGTCTCCACGGTTGTTTCATACTTCAGCTTACCTGACACCGGAGCGGATTTCGTATGTCCCACCGGAACAGGTGTATCCTTCGGATCCACGGCTGGTTTTGCGATACCGGTTTTGTCAGCTTTGGACCGGATGCCATCCTCAACGTTGACCGGATTCCGGTCGGGAGACTTGGATTGAAGGGATGCCGCATCCTTTTTTGATGCGGGTTCAGCTTTTGAGGGTTGACCCTTCAAGTTGGGCGCCTGGTCAGGAACCGGGGCTCCCGATTGGGAGACTTGGCGCACCAGCACGCGGGGTTGCCCCTGTGAAATCCCCACATTCGGATTGAGCGGACCCTTCGAAGGATTGATCCGCATCGACGCACCCAACTCCGTCGACGGGTTGCCCCCTGTGGCAAAAGACTTCCGGGTCTTGGTCGAATCCTCTGACCCTAAGAGACCGCTGACATCCTTGCGCGGTGGTTCCGCGCTCAAATGTGGGTCCTTCATCGCCGGACTACCGGACTCGCCGCCTTCAGAAGCAGTCGTGACCGCTTCCGAAAGCTGAGCAGACAACCCTGAACCGGAATCCGCAGGAGGATTCCCGGAGTCGGGGTGCACATCCTGATGCAATCCCTCTCCTGCACCAGCATCTCCATATTGGATAGAATCCTCAACGCCGGGCGTTTCATCCACTTCCGCTGACTCCTCAGACCCGGAAGGCTGTTCATTCCTCAACTCGTCTTGAGCAACGCTTTCTCCAGAATCCGCAGGGCCTGGCCCGGCTGCGGGATTCTGCTGAGAAGCTCCGTCGCGGCCCTTCTCGCCGGAATAACGATCAAGAAAACTGGAGAACCCTTCAGTCGCATCAGACGTTCCCCGCCCATTTCGGGCAGCGGATGGCATCGATGAGCTCATCATTGAAACACGGAGGTCTGCCGCCCCCGGGATACCTGGCTGTTGTGAATTCATTGAGGCTGCCTTTCCTTGTTATGCAAGCGCAGCTGCTCAGTAAGAACAGCGGCTCTACGGATCATGGCTTGATTTTCGGGACCAGTCCCGGGTTTTGACATCTCTCCAAAAATTGCCGCCACAATCTCCGGTTTCATCAGAGATAGGATTTTCACTACCAAAGCATTCTCCATGTGAGTGAAGATCCTGACCGTTGATGCGGGATCCATCTCGGAGTAGCTCTGAGCCAGAACACGCAGATTCGCCGCCTCATTTGCCCGGACCGTGATAATCTGTTGACTCAACAATTCATGGCGTCGCTCGATTTCCTGCTTGAGCGTTTTCAGCTCCTCCTTTTCGGTCGCGATGTGAGCTTCAAGGTTCCGGAGCGAGAGCTCCTTCACTTCAATCGCTTTGCGGCGCTCATTCAACTTTTCAACAAAACGATCCAGCTCAGTCGTTTTGAGATACCAATCAATATCCCTGGTCTTGTTTTCGAGTATCTCCTCAATGCTCGGAGGAGCGACCTCGGGAGCTGGGAAAAGCGACGATGGGATCTCAAACGGATGAGTGATCAACGCAGCCAAATACCCGCCAAGGTGGAGCAACATGGCCATCACCATCCATATCCAGACTGACATACCGTTCTTCATATCGCGTCGCTTTCCTCCCATCCAACAGTGGAAGACTCAAGGGCTGCCGCAGTCTGCTCTATTTGGCGGCGGGCATTGAACAAATCATCCATTTCACGCTGTTCGAGTTGATCCTGATGGTAAAAATGCTGATGCCGCTGGCGCTCCTTGAGGTTGACCAAGGACTCATGATCACGCCGGGCGGCAATAAATGCCTTGCGGCATTTCGCCTCATATTGAAGGGAACGGGCCAAGGCGGTGCGCAATCCCTGCAGCTTCCGATCCTGCTCGCGAAGACTTTCAATATACGACGACTGAGTGGAAGGTGAATACTTTCCACCGACTTCAGGAGTCATTTGGGCATTCATTGCCTTCAGCCGGGAGTCTCCATCTGCCACCGCGTTTTCCGCTCTGCGACGGTCCCGCACAGCACGACCATAACTCGACTCCGCCTCATTGAGAATGCGTTGACGGAGAATCCGCACACTTTCCAGTCTGAACTCGAAACGTTTCATCCTTGAGCGCCCATATAGTTACCATCAACTTCCACGCAGGATAACCCGAAGCTTCTTGAAAGCATCCGATCGCTGAACCGAGTCTGTGGGCACTTGACGAAGAAACTCCATGATTGGGGCATACTTCGATATGGCCTTGTCGATTTTTGGGTTACTGCGTGGGGTGTAGGCCCCGATGTTGATGAGGTCTTCATTCTTACGGTACAATGCAAGCAAGTCCCGTGCCTCTCCGATCAGAGCCACCTCTTCCTCAGAACACACATCCCGAACGAGTCGGCTGATGCTCTCGAGCACATCGATTGCAGGATACTGATTCGATGTGGCCAGCGAACGACTCAGGATCAAGTGACCATCCAGAATACCGCGAACCGCATCTGAAACGGGTTCATTCATGTCATCACCTTCCACTAGAACCGTGTAAAATGCCGTAATCGAACCTTGCTCGCCCATCCCGCTGCGTTCCAACAAACGAGGCAGGAGCGAAAACACGGATGGCGTGTATCCCCTCGTGGCGGGCGGCTCGCCCACGGCCAACCCTATCTCCCGCTGAGCCATGGCAAGTCGCGTGACCGAGTCCATGAGAAACAGGACATTCAATCCGGAGTCCCTGAAATGCTCGGCAATACGTATTGCAAGCCGCGCAGCCCGGATCCGCATTGTGGCGGGCTGGTCCGAAGTGGACACCACCACCACACTCTTCGCCATCCCTTCGGGTCCAAGATCCTTTTCCACAAACTCGCGAAGCTCACGTCCACGTTCCCCAACCAGAGCGATCACGTTGACATCCGAGTCTCCGCCTCGCGCCAGCATCCCAAGCAGGGTTGACTTCCCAACCCCGCTCCCCGCAAAAACCCCGAGCCGCTGACCTACTCCAATGGGAACGAAAGTGTCCACCGCTTTCACTCCAGTCTCAAACGCCTTGAAGATACGCTGGCGTTTCAATGGGTTGAGGCGGTTGGCTGCCCCAAAAGGAACAATTTCGGCATTCAGCGGACCCTTGTCGTCCAGCGGATTACCGAGACCGTCGACGATACGCCCGAGCAGGCGCCGGCCAACTGGAATACTATTGCCCGCAGGGGAAGCCACAACCTGACATCCCGGATGCAATCCCTCAGTATCCTGAAGAGGCATGAGTAGCACCCGGTTGCCCCGAAACCCTACTACTTCGGCAGAAAAGACGTTGCCATGCCTCACGGATGAAACCTCACAGATCTGACCAATCGGAACATCCGGGCCTTCACTTTCAATCACCAAACCGGCAACATCCATCACCCGCCCAACCTTCTCAACCGGCTGAAAACGCTCCAGCCTTTGATTCATTTTCCGAAAATGATCCTGAACTGACCAATCCATGTTAGCAAAATCTCTCCTGATTATTTCGCCTTTCAGGCCTTGAGTTGATCCTCAATGTGCCTGAGTTTTGTACTGAGCCGGGCATCAATCTCACCAAACCGGCTCTCCACGCGACAGTCGCCTGACTCCATCTTCGGATCCGCCATGAACTCAATCGACGGATAGTCTTTGTCCATGGTTTCCACATACCCCCGGAACAATTCGAGGTCACGCGGGCAAAGATAGACGGTCACTCCGTGCCGTTGGGTAGGCAAATCCTGCAGTACGTCATCCACCACCCCCCGGACGGTCACACCATCCAGATCGAGTTTCGAGAAGACCTGTCGGCAGATCCCCACAACCAGCTCAGGTATTTCTTGCATGATCTCCCGAAGACAACGATCAATCTTGGTGTCCATGATCTCCAGAGTTTGCCCGATGAGCTGATGAACTTCCCTCCGGTTGTGAAGGATGTATTGATTGAGTTCATCCGTAGCTTCCTGGCGTCCCTTGGCGTAGGACTCGTCAGCCATCGATTCGGCGACTTCTTTCTCGATCGGTGGCGGACCAAACCGGCCAAGGCTGACCTTTTGGAGCGGACGATCCAGTGTGATCCTTTTAGACCAGGACACGATCGGCTCCTTCCTGATCGATGGTGATCTCGCCGTCTTCCTCGAGCTTCCTGACAATATTGATGATCTTGTCCTGAGCAGCTTCGACTTCCCTCAACCGCACGGGGCCCAGAAGCTCCATTTCCTCCTTGAGGGTTTCGGCAGCACGTTTCGAGATCGACCCGAGAATCGCATCGCGCAGGTTCGGATTGGTCGACTTGAGAGCAATCGTGAGGTCGCCCATGTCGATTTCGCGGGTAACCCGCTGCAGGTCGCCAGGCTGAAGACGCAGCAGATCCTCGAAACTGAACATCTTTTTTCGAACCGCATTTCCAATAGCTGGATTCTTCTCCTCGAGACGGGCAAGAACCGCTTTGCTGGTGTCCTTGTCCAGCGAGTTCAGCAAATCCGCAACACGCCGCACACCACCACTCTGATTGAAGGTCTGCTTCTCATCATACTCAAGGTTCCGCGCCAGCGTCCGCACCACCTTATTGACCAATTCCAAAGCCGTGGATTCCATCGATCCAATCCGCTCCACCACTTCCTCTCGCATTTCCGAGCTGAGCATCTTTATCAGGGAGGACGCCTTCGATATGTGCAAATATGAGATAATGAAGGCAATCGTCTGAGGCTGTTCGTTCCGGATAAGGTTGAATATCTGCCTAGGCTCAAGGGCCGCGATTTCCTCAATGATCTGAACCGAGCTTCCGACCGGGGCGACACGCCCCAGAATACTGGATGCCCGGAAATCCCCTTTCGCCATCTCGAGAGTCTTCTGCGCATAAGAAGCCCCTCCCAGCGTCGCAATCGAACTTTGACTCACAATCCCGTAAAAATCCTCAATCACCCGCTTCTTCACACGATAGTCGATGATCTCGAAAGCCGACATCTCTTTCACCAGAAGTTCAATGTCAGGATCCTCGAAGTTGCGCAGGATCTCCGACGCTGCCTCGGGACCGATCACGATCAGAAAAAGAGCCAGCTTCTGCAGTTTACCAAGCTTGTCGTATTCGATATTGGGGATTGCATCCATAGGGTGTCTGGCTGACGGAAATACCGCAGGTTATCAATTCTCGGGAAATGCCCAGTTCTTCAAAGCAGAGCTGATCTTATCCGGACTCTGCTTGATCAGTTCATTCAACAACTCGGGAGAGATCGTGGGAGTGACATCCTTGGCCTGACTGACTCCATTTTCGTCAGGCAGCATCAACTCCATGTGATCCGTGCTTCCCGAAGATTTCTTTACCATTCTGAAGAATACAAGAAGCATGAACAGGGAAATCGCAATTCCCAGCAGGTTTCTTCCAATGTCAACCAATGATCCCATATCCCGGATGCCACCGGTCCCGGCTTCCATTGTGTTAACCTCCATAAAGGGTATCTCCTCGACCGTCACCTTACGGGTCAGTTCATCCGCATTTGTGGATTCTATACCCAGAGCATTGACCACCATCATACGGATGCGGTCCAGTTGATCCTGCCCCCTTGGTTGGGGTTGCATCGCTCCTTCGGCATCCCGCGTGGAGGTCTGGGCGACAAATACTGCCGCAGTAAGGCTGTTCACTCCGCCCGGCGATTTGACCGTCTCCACCTTTCGGCGGTTGATTTCATACGCAATGTCCCGGATCTTCTGAGTCTCCTGTGAATTGCTCACCACTCCGCCAGCCCCGGCGATATCCGTGCCACCCGCCACATTCGATTCTTCACCTGCGACACCGCCCCGTTGGGTTTCCTGCGATGAAGACACATTTTCTGTGATCGTCTCCTTGCGGGCAATCTGGTTCTCGGGATCAAAAGATTCTTCGACCATCGTCTGAGCAGCCATGTCGAGACCGACAGACACTCGCACCACCACGTTTCCAGGTCCAAGGACACGCTCCAACATACCTTCGACCTTGTGAGTGTAGTAGTCTTCCAGCGACTTGCGGTATTTGATCTGGCTGGAGGTCATTCCCATGAGACCTTCCTCCTTGAGAGCCGATGACAATACATTCCCGCGGTTGTCCACCACAGCGACATCGTTGACACTCATTCCCTCCACCGCATTCGCAACAAGGGAACGGATTGAATCCACTGCACCAAGCTCCAGCGCACGTCCGCCCGTGTCCACAAAAACCGATGCCGTGGCCTTCTTCACAGGTCCGCTGAGCAGGAGCTCGTTTTCCGGCTTCACGATCATCACCTTCGAAGAACGAACCCCATCCAGTTGGTCGATCGTCCGGGCAAGCTCACCCTGCAGCGCCCGAATGTAGTTTGTGCGCTGAACAAAATTACTGATTCCAAAGCTCCCGGTGTCGAAAATCTCGTATCCCACTCCGCCACCGGATGGGATTCCGTCGGATGCAAGCTTCATACGGGTGGTGTGCACATCCTTTGACCGGACATAGATCGAGGCTCCTCCACTCCGGATCTCATAAGGCACACTCAATGCCTCGACGGCTTTAGTAACTTCACCCATCTCCTTCGGGCTGAGTCCTCCATAAAGGAGCTGAAGACGGGGACGATTTGCCCACACGAGCAGCCCCACCACAACACCAACCACTGCCAGAATCGCCAGTGAAAGCGAAACCTTCTGGTTGATTCCCAGTTCTTTCCAAAGACGTGACAACTGCTCCAGGAAGTCTCTCATACCGTTGATCCTCTCTCAGTCAAATCCATGATGTTTTCGCCTAAATTATCCACTTCCATGTGCTTTGGTGATGCTTGATCGTATTGCCAGTTCATGCCCGATTGCTCTTTATCATCAGTCGTTTGGGAATGATCCCGCTATACCTGCATCCTCATCACCTGCTGATAGGACTCCATCAACTTGTTGCGAACCTCCACCATCAGTGAAAACGCAACGCCCGCTTCCTGCATCGCGATCATACTCTGATGCAGGCTGTCCACCTCACCGGTCAGCACCTTGCGCACCTCGGATTGCGATGCCTTTTCCTTGGCGTCCACTTCACTTACCAAATCGCTGATAAGGGATGTGAAACTTACCTTTCCGGATTTCTCGCTCTCCACGACGGGAGTCATACCATCCAGCTTGCCGACGCCCTGCATCATCCTGGCGTCCATATTATCCCCTACACGCTGCAAGCTGATGGGATACTTCATACCCATCATCATGGGACTATAGGTTTCGATTCCACTGATTCCGGCCATGGCTTTTCAGATTTGGAAATTATGAGTTGATGGAAAGCGCCTGTCTGGCGAGTTGCCTTGAGGTTTTAACAACCGCAAGATTAGCTTCGTAACTCCGCGATGAAGAGATCAAGTCCACCATTTCCATCGCGAGATCCACGTTCGGAAGCTTAAGCATTCCGCTTGCGTCAGCATGCGGATGCCCGGGGTTGAATACCGACTTAAAGGGACTCCTGTCTTCCGTGATGGAATCAACCCTTACGCTCTTGGCAAGCTGGGCCCCGGGATTCGCTGCCGCGATCTTGGGATCCAAATGCGACTCAAATGACACAAGCTGCCGGCGATAGGGCTCGCCCCTCGCGGTGCGGGTGGTCTGAACGTTCGCGATATTCTGCGCGATGACCTCCATACGAAGCTTTTCCGCATGTAGCGCATCCGCCGAAAAACTGGCTCCGGGTAATAGGTCCATGTGTCTGGTTTGCTTAGGTTTCAGGTGCTGCTGACCGTTCCGCTGATTGCCGTTTTGACCCGCTTGAAGGAACGGTTCATGTATTGGGCGAGAAACTCAAACTCCATTGCGTTCCGGTTCATCGAAAGCATTTCACTATCGATTTTCACGTTATTCCCATCCGGCCTGACCGAAGGGCTCTTACTATCCACGATGAGCGACGGCTGAACACCCTCGAATCCCTGCGGCGATCCCGACTGCATCAACCTTACCAACTGTGATTCAAACCTGGGATCCAAATCCACCCGCTTGTATCCAGGAGTCTCAACATTCGCGATGTTCGAGGCAATCGCGGTGTGCCGCAAAACACTGGCGTCCAACATCACTTTGGCCGCCTCGTAGTTATCACGGTTGAATATACCTTCGATCATGCCGTTCATTAAGCAAACGACATGCCATCACAAGACACATATACCCCAAGTATATGAATATCAACACATTCAAGCCAACTAAATCCATCAGGATCCAAACTCGGAACGCACAACAGGCAATATCTGCCTACCACCCCACAAGGTCTCAAGCCTATCCATTGGATGGATCAACCAACACCCGCACGAGCGTAAACACGCAGACAGACCTATCAGTTTTACCGGCTTCGTGGTTGGCATTCCCTTCCTCAAACATACTGCCCCTCGACTATGCTCAGCGCAACGTCGTCCGCGCAGCGGATCCCCATATTAGCGGGAGCATCCCTGCTCGCTCCCTTCTTCTTTTGATTCCCAAACTCGGAAACTCCCGAACCCGGTAGGGCGAATTGTCCCCACCGAGCCGCTCTTCCCTCTGCCTCTCCTCGGCTTTGCGCGAGTCAAACCATCTGCAAAAAAAATTCTCATCCACAGATTTCGGTAGATTTCCGCAGATTATAAGAAATCATCCACCCTTCGTGCTCTCTGCTCCCTTTCTGGTTAAAAATCTTCAATCCCACTTCCTTTGCGCCTTTGCGCGAGAAACTCTTCTTCATCCTGTTAATCCCATCGAAAAATTTCTATCTCTCGCCCGGCTTCGCCTCAAGGCGCCAAGCTCACAAAGAAATCCATCCTTCGTGCCGTGGTGCCTTCGTGAGAAAACCTCCTTCTATTCCACCGCAATGAGCACAAAGCACGATCCTAATCCTGGAATCCACCCCAAATCCCTACGATCCCAAATCGGGCGCACACAACCAAAATTAAAGTGGTAACATCAACCCATTCAGCAATCTCCAAACAAGCCAATTTTGTTAGACTGCGTGGACTGACCCGTTGGCGTTCCCCGGCGGAGAAGGCGGTAACTGAAGGATTAAGCTTTGAGGATGGCTTCCGGGTGCTTTCGCGCGACTTGCAACAGCCTCAAGGCTGCTCCCGATGGCTTGCGGCGGCCTTTTTCCCAACTTACGGCCGTCACCGTCGGTACGTTCAGCAAACGGGCAAAAACAGGCTGGCTCAAGTTCAGCGATTCCCGGGCGGCAACGATTTCTTCCGGACTCATCTCGGGTGCCGGATCGGGCAACTTAACTTGCGTCGTGCACAAAGTCACTTTGCGCTTTCCGGCTACGTGGTCCCGCACGTCTTCGACCGCGCTCAAAAGATCGTCTGCGTTAAACTGGATGTCTGTGCTTTTCATTTTTGATGCTCCGCTTTGATTTGTTCCACTGCTTTGGCCAACCGCTTCTTTTGCTCTGAACTCATGTCTGTGATGTCACCCTTGGTGTAGGCGTAAAACAGGAAAACGAGACCCGGCTCGGGAATGAGCAGGTAAATGATTCTGGCCCCGCCCCGCTTGCCTTTTCCCTTTGCTCCCCAGCGCAGCTTGCGCAAGCCTGCCAGACCGGGGATGACATCGCCAGATTCCGGTTTGGCCGCGAGATCGAGTTGCAGGCGTCGGTATTCCTCATCGCTGAACAGGGATTCGATTTGCTTGGTGAAGGTTGGATGTTCGATAAAAGTGAACACCATGGAACCCTTACATTGTATGGGTTATTTTTCAAGCAATATTTCGGATTTTGCTTTAGCATGCCCGAAAAGCTCAGAAGCCCCTTTTGAAACTTCTAATCTGTCATCTGATATCAAGCGCAGCGTGGAGGGCCTTTTGCGTCGTGAAACCTACCTGTGCACCATTGCCTCCGGCGCCGCCCTACGACCTCCCAGAGCGCAAAGTACGATCCCAATCCTGGAATCCACCCCAAATCCCTACGATCCCAAATCGGCCAAATGTACGATGTCAATTAAAGTGGTAACAACC
>JAPXRV010000046.1:0-25771 GCA_033813415.1 Opitutales bacterium
TTCTTCGCATCTTTCTGGGCTTGGCGGGAAAACACGATCTCGTAGTTCACCAGTCGAGTGTCTTTGAACCGCTTTCAATTCCTTCGGCCCGGGCTTTTTGAATGGATTCCACCATACCTGGAATGGAATGGAGGTAGAGGGTCTCCTGGATGGATCGCCAATCCTCTTCGGCGATCAACACGGCATTGCCCCGTTTGCTGGTGATCTGGATGGGCTCACGTGATGCATTTGTCTCATCAATCAGGGAGTAGAGTGTCCCGCGGGCCTTTGTAGCTGTAACCGTGTTCATGCTGCAACGGTACGCTTTCCCGTGCGTATGTCAAGCGGACCTGATTTGAAGGTGCTGTTGGGCAGGATTAACCGGATCCACAGGATTGAAGAAGGGTTTTCACACTGAGGCGCGGAAGAAGAAGAGGATCTCACGCAAAGACCCTAAGACCCAAAGGGAAGGGGGAGTGAAGTGAGAAGGATGAATTATGAAGGGTGAAGTGGGAGTGAAGAGGGATTGACCACGAAAGTCACCGAGGACACGAAAGAGTTTCTTAACATCGCCCTGTCGGGCTTACGCCCTTCGCCTGTGGCTCCGGGCACATACGCCTCAGCTTCGCTTCGGCAACATACTGGAAGAGGAGAATCTGTTGTTTTGCGTGAGCAAAACGTATGTGGCCCGAAGGGCTTATAGTGAGCTTTGCGAGCGATGTTAGAAAGAGTTTTTGCCACAGAGATCACAGAAAACACAGAGGCTTGGGGAAGGGGAATTATAACCACGAAAGGCAGGGAAAGCACGAAAGGGGTGCGGCTCATTGGGGACCATTCGCCCTGGCTTGGACACCTCACACAGGTAGGGATGAGTGTCCCCGCTCATCCGCCTGAAAGCATCGGGTTGTTTAGGCGGGGTGTGGAATCGATTGATCTGCCGGGTTTTTGGAGGTGTCCGGAATCTCAAAGTTTCAGATGAATGTGAAAAAAAGCTGGATAATCCGATCGGACTTGATAAGCATACTATTGTTCTGTGGCACTCCGGAATTTACAGATACAGCTTTCCTACCGAACCGGTCGTAATGACTTGGTTCGAGACTTCTTCATTCCATGTCTTGAAGAATCGACGCTCTATCGACGGTCAGCAGGTTATTTCAGTAGCGCCGGTTTGGCTCTTGCCGCACGAGGGGTTGCGAGTTTGGTGACTCGGAAGGGCGAAATGCGCCTTGTGGTATCACCCGAGCTCGACCCTCAAGACGTAGAAGCGCTGCAAGGAGCCTTGGATGAACCGGAAACGGTTCTAAAGCGGATAGTGGCGAGTTCGATGGAGGATGTCGAGGATGCCCTGACTCGTGACCGATTAAACGCGTTGGCATGGCTTGCCGCAAAGGGATATCTCCGCATCAAACTGGCATTGCGCGTTAATGAGCGCAGTGAAATCATGGGTGGGATTTACCATGAGAAAGCTGGAATATTCTCGGATGAGACCCAAGATTGCGTCGCATTTTCCGGGTCCGCAAACGAAACTGCGGGTGGGTTTATCCAGAATTTTGAAAGCTTTGACGTTTTCTGTTCTTGGAAGGATACGGACGGTCGCGTGGTGGAGAAGATCAACAATTTCGAAGCCCTTTGGACGGACCGCACTCCAGGCTTGCGTGTCCTGGAGTTTTCGCAAATTGGCAAGGAGTTACTCGAACGCTTCCGCGATCCTTCAAAACCGCTTCCTGGGTTAGAGCCATTGATGGTCGAAGAGGATCGCCCAAAGGAAATCTTTAGTGCTCCCGATTGGCTTCAACTACACGACCACCAGGAAGCGGCCATTCAGGCATGGGTCAGCAATGGCGGGAAAGGCATCTTCGCCATGGCAACCGGTTCCGGGAAGACCCTGACTGCGCTCTCGCTAGCCTGCCGGGTGGCGAAAAAGAACTCGCCGATGGTCATCGTCGTCGTCTGCCCCTTCATCAATCTTTGTAACCAGTGGATCCGCGAATTGGCGGGCTTCGGCGTCAGGCCGGTGGCCTGTTTCGAAGGTCGCCAGCGATGGGAAGCCCAGCTTGAGGAGGGCTACCAGCGGCTATCTGCGGGGATCTCTAGGGTCCATGCCATAGTCACGACCAATGCCACCTTCCAGAGTGATGCCTTCCAGTCAAGGCTTCGATCCAGGGTCAGCGGTTTTCACCACCTCATGATTGCCGACGAGTGCCACAATCTCGGTGCTGGCGGCATTCAGTTTTCCCTGCCGGATGAAATCCATCTGCGGCTTGGGCTCTCTGCCACGCCCGAACGCCACCATGATCCCATCGGCACCCAAGCCATCATCGACTATTTTGGTGGCATCGTCTTCGAATATCCACTCGCTCAGGCCATCGCAGACGGCCGCCTCTGTCCCTACCGCTACTACCCTCACCTTGTCACACTAACGGAACAGGAAACCGAGGAATACGCGGAGATCTCCGCCAAACTCGGACGGATGATCGGTGGAAAGGACCAAAACGAGGAAATCGGCCAAGCCGCCATGCGCCTGCTCATCCGCCGGGCGCGATTGCTTGCCAGTGCTCAGAACAAGCTCGCCGTGCTCGATCAGGTAATTGCGTCCCTTCCCGAAAAGCCGAAAAAGGCACTTTTCTACTGTGGCGACGGTCGCACCACGGACACCATCGCCGATGAGGAAGTCCGCCAGATTCAGGCGGTCTCGAGGCTGTTGGGTGACAAACACGGTCTCAAGGTCCGAAACTTCACCTTCCGCGAAACCACCGAGGAGCGTGAGGAAATCCTCCGCGATGCTGCTAGCGGATTTCTCGACGGCATTGTGGCCATCCGCTGTCTCGACGAAGGCATCGATGTACCGGACTTGCGTATGGGCTTCTTGCTCGCCAGCTCCACCAATCCCCGCCAGTTTGTCCAGCGCCGCGGACGCCTGCTGCGTTACGCCCCTGGAAAGAAACGGGCCATCATCCATGACTTCATCATCCAGCCTCCCGACTTTGGCGGCACCCTCGATGATGATTCCTTCAATCTTGAAAGAAGTTTCTTCCAGCGTGAACTCAAACGCATCACGGAATTCTGTCAGACGGCCGAGAATGGGCCGGAGGCGATTCATGCGCTGAGAGGTTTACGAACCCACTACAACTTGATTTCTCAATGAATCCATGAATTGCCCTGAATATGGCATATTTGACTCAGATCTAAAGCAACGCTTCGGTTTTGCTAAAGCATCTGACACCGACGAAATTCCGGATTTACCTGGAATCTACGCATGGTATTTGCCGATGCGGGGCGACGATGGGGGCGACCTTACGCATTTCCTGAAAACACTCCAATCAACAATCAGCAGGTTTGCGTCAGTAACCACCCTAGAGGCGAATGGAACACAACGCAGTGTTCAGATCGAACGGAACACGCCTGAGTTTCAATTTGATTCCGATGCTGTGATGAAATTAGCGACAGTTCTCACTACTTCACAGGTCCAACAAGTCGCACGATTGACGTTAATGCTCTCGTTTTTGTCTGAACCATTCTATGTTGGAATGACCGATTTCTCGAACGGACTCCAAAGTCGAATTCGCCAACATCTGGTCTCTGTAAAAACTTTTGATGAAGACAAGCATTGGACAGGATCGTTCAGGACGAGGATTGCTCATTCTCTTCGTGAAAAGGACGCATTGAAACGATGTCTTGTCGCATTCGTAACATTGCCTGACGATTTAATTGAAGTCGGAGCATCACGGCTACTGGAGCATATTATAATTAGAACAGTTCGACCGTCCCAAAGCAAAAACGGATAAATGACTACCATGAGCAAATCCCAATTCAAGCAATTTGCCAAAAGCAAAGCAACCCCCTGGAGTGAAAAATTCACCGTTGTATACGGCAACTACAACTGGTTAAACGACGCACCAATCCACTATCTACTTACAACCTTATCCGTGAGGAATTTATGGAACGAAGTTCGCCTAATGGGGGAAATCAGTGGAGTGGAAAAGTGGGGGTTTGAGGCGCTGTTTCAAAGGGTGGTGCGAGACGAATGGGTCAATGCAATCACAAAACAGTACCTCCAAGCCAAAGAACGATTTAAGTTTTTCCCTCCTGTTACAATCGCTTTGCTTCCCTGTGAATCAAATAGACCAGCGAGGAAATACCCAGGTAATCAGAACTTCCAATTCATGAATGGGCTAGAAGAAGGCTGTATCGCATCCTTGGATGGATTGGAGATTGAGTTCCCGACGTCCGCTGGACTTGATTTCCCAGATTTTGGGCAACCTGCTTTATTGCGGTGGGATAAATCCCGATATATGGCCCTTGCGATTGACGGTCAGCACCGGATTAGCGCACTGCGAAAACTTATTCCGCAGTCCGATCAAAACGCAGAAAAGAAGGATGTTCCTGCGACCATTCTGATTTTTGATCCCAAGCTTCCCGACGGTAGAGACCTTATTCAGGTTACCAGAGAGATCTTTATCGATATCAACAAGAACGCAAAAACCGTTGATGAAAGCAGGCTGATACTACTCGATGATCGGAACTTCTATAATGGACTGACCCGCAAGCTGATTCTGCAAGCCTATCCAGATGGGGAGACTCCTTCTTCAATTCATTATGAAAAAATCGATTCCAGACTAGACCTGAAGATTCCTCTCGGCATTCCTCAGGAACTGGTTGACACTGCAGCTGGGCGTGAAGCCGCCGACGTTGGAAAACTAAAAGATTGGCAGTATACTAGTGCCTTCATTTTGAATCGAGCTATTCAATACTTCGCTTTTGAGAATTCGTTTAAACGTTTCGAGGAGATGCTCGAAACCGAAGACTTCCGAACCAATTCGGAGGAAGCTTCAGAAGCAGCCGTTGCTGAAAGAAGAGAGATTTACGACAATAACAACGATGATGAGCAGGAAGTTATATCGGATTCCGATATGCTCTCATTCCGACCAGCGATCACTGAAAAATTGATCGAAAGGGCGATGTCCCGCCACCGCAGTCTGTTTCTTGGTCCATTCACTGCGTTTGCACCTTATCGGAAACACATCGGACAATTTTCAGACGCAATTTCAGCAAATGATGGAGATGTATTAAGAGCCCTAATGCTAAGCGAGGCGAGCATCCCGGGAAAATCGACATTTGAAACCAAATTCGCTCAAGATCTCAAGACTAATGAAGTGGAGTTCAGAAAGATCAAAAACAGTCTGAAGAAGCTTTCCCGTCCAAACAATTGGGAAAACAGCCTTGTATGGTATTCAATTTTTCAGAGAGGACTTCTATTCCAGCCCTGGTTAATCAAAAAAGCGATGGAAACAGGAAGAGGTGCGGGATTCGAGTCTAGAGAGCAGTTTGCAGCTGAATACGTGCGTTCGTTGGATATTATCGAGGCAGACGGTTGGTTTGATCGTGCCGCAAAAGTGGATTCAAAGCAAATCTGGCACGGAGTTGCTCTTAAACTCGGAGAAAAGGGTGAGTCAGCACTTGACGGAAGCGATGGAGCTGCAAGACGTACAGGACAAATGATCCGGATGATGGTTTGCGCTGTTCAGTCGCGACCAAAAGGTGGTTTCAAGCATCTTGAGAATAATTTGAATAAACACGGGATAGCTGCTGCGGTTACTTCCATAGTGAATGGTATGAGCCGGTATGCCAAAGCCGTCGATAGCATCAAAGGAACCGCTAAAGATCTTGCAGAATACAGGAAACCAGCGACCCAGACTCTCTATTCTGTCTTGACGAAGCTTGGAGAACAGGGAGAAATTTGAGACAAGTGCGATGAGCAGTTCACCCAATTCCTCCCCATCCCGCGCCAAGGAGATCTTCTCCAAGGCCAGTCCCGAGCATCAAGCGCTTGTCCGCGACATTTTGCGCGAGGAGCGTGAGGTGATCAACATGCGCCGCCGCTCGGATATCCACACGCGTCTTTACGACCACATCCGCCGCATCATAAAATGATCCTCGAGCGCATTGTCCTAGAAAACTTCCGGCAGTTCAAAGGTCGGCAGGAAATCGTCTTTTCAGATCTCCGTGAGCGGAACGTTACTGTCGTTCATGCGGAGAACGGGTTTGGTAAGACCACTCTGCTAAACGCCATCCTTTGGGCGCTCTACGGAAGCGAAGGGTTGGATCCGGATGACTTTGAGAACCCGGAGAGCCTGATTTACGAGGGCATCGCGCTCCACGCCAAGGATCGCACCAAGGTTTCCGCGATCGTGGAATTGACCTTCAAACACGATAACGACCGCTATATCCTCTCCCGAGAGCTGACTCTGGCGGAGCAGCTCAACGATCCGCGACGCGCCCGGCCCTCGCTCCAAGTGATGAAGGACGGCCAAACCATCCCGCTGGACAACCCTCAGCGCCGGATCCAGGCCATCGTCCCGGACGGGATTGCGAAGCTCCTTTTCTTCAATGGCGAGCGGATTAACCACTTGGCGATGGCAAAGAACAGTGCTGAGGTGACGTCTGCGATCCAGCAGATGCTTGGCCTCAAACTCCTAAAAACCACAATTGAGGACCTTCAGCACCCAAACGTGCGGGGGAAATTCCTCAAGGAACTGCGTGACAACACAAGCGACGAAAAGCGCGATCTTCTGACCTCGCTCGATGTCAGTGAGACCCGGCTCAATGAACTGGATGATGATCAAACCCAGGTGCGATCCAATATCAAGGCCATCGACGCGGAGATTTCCGGTATCGACAGGAAGCTCGATGCCAACCGCGAGTCCCACGAGCTCAATGCCAAACGACTACGCCTTCTCGATGAACTCAAGGATCTTGGAGTCAAGCGCGACGATCTCGTGCGCCGACTTTCCAAGCTGATCGCCGAGGATGGCTATACCCTTTTCACCGAGGATCTCGTGAAAAGCGGTAGAGAAATCATGCGGGACCTACGCGACCGCAACCAGATTCCCGCGCCGGTTATCGACAGCTATCTCCAGGAGCTGTTGGATTCCGGTCTTTGCATCTGCGAAAGACACCTGCCACCCGGCAGCCCGGAGTATGAGGCAGTCAAAAGACGGCTTTCCGCCGCACCAAATCAGGATTTCAACAATGCCGTCAGTGCGATTGATCACGCAATCGGACTGCTGGAGGGCGTATCCCAGCAAACCCGTGAACAACTGCGCCAACTGAATGCGGAACGTCTCGAACTCCAGATCGAGATCCGCAATCGGGAGGAGGAAGAAGCCGAAATCCATCAGGCGCTTGGAGGCAAGGATGATGAGGAAGTGCAGGCCTTGGAATCGGCCCGAAAGAAGCACCTGCTCGACAAAGAGGCTTTCCACGCCAAACTCGGGGCCATAGGTCGGGACATTGAAACGCAGAAGGAGACTATAGAACGTCTGACCCAGCAGATTAAGGAAATCTCCGATCAGGAGGAGCTCGCGGCTCGTGCCCAGCGTCGAGTGGATGCCGTGGAGGAATGCACACGGGTTCTGCAACAGATTCTGGATGCGGAAACCGAGGATCTGCGTCCGATTCTGAACGACGAGATTGACACCCACTTCCGGAAAATCATCGATCGGGAATATTGGGCGGAACTCAGCGCCGACTATTCCCTGCGAATCCGCAAGCGGGTTCCCGGTCGTGAGGAAGGCGAGGAGGTCGCCGAGATTGACGTTGCCCTCAGCACCGGCCAGCGGCAGGTGACTTCGCTGGTGTTCATCGCCAGCTTGCTCTCCCTGGCCCGCCGTCGCTCGGAGATCCCAACCATTCTCAAGGGGCTTTCTGGCAATGAGTATCCACTTGTGACCGATTCGCCCTTCGGTCAGTTGAGCATCTTCCGCTCCGGTGTTGCCAAGTGGATTCCCAACTTAGCTCCCCAGGTGGTACTGCTGGTGAGCCCCAAACAGTTCGACGGGGACGTGGCCGAAGCTTTAAAGGAAACTGGAAGGATCGGTAAACGCTACTACCTCGCCTACTACGGACCGAGCATGCCGGAAAGGGCGCAACCTCAGCTCGTCATCGATGGCCAGCCGATCCAACAGTATTTCCAGAGCAAGGAGGAATACACTGAAATTCGCGAGCTATGAAACCAACCACAACCATAGCGGACGCTGCGGAGCAGGCATTGAAGTCACTTGGTCGTGCCGCCACTGTTGACGAGATCCACGCCGAGATTGTCACAAATGGCCTCTATAAGTTCAATACCCCGACGCCAGTTCACGTTCTCGAGACCGAATTGAAACGCCTCTCTGAGGATAGTCCACGTAGTGATCAGCGCGATAATCCACGTTTTCGAATCAACCCTGATAGAACCTATTGTATGGCAAAAGTAGAACCGACTGCTTTGAAGCGAAATCAAACACTGGGCATGAAGAGAATCATGCGGGCATCCGACAAAGAAGGGCTTATCGAAGAGTTGATGAGCAGTCGAGTTGGAGTCTTTAAGGAAATCTGGAGGCTGTTGTTGTTTGCTGCGCAAATCGGCGTGCAATCCAAGAGACGAGAGCCCTTGAAGGCAATTGAGACCGGGAAAGGCATCGACCAAGCGACTTTCGGTAACTCGTCGTCTTGGCCAGGAATCCTTTTTTTGATGGGTTTGGCGGAAGCGGGAGATTCGCGGATGATCGAAGGAAACTCGGATGGTGAAGACCAAAGGATTCAACTGTTCCAAGAATACTCCAACGGCGGCCTCTCTGTCCTCAAAGAGTTTTTTCAAGATCGACCGATTGATCTCGATGGTGTTCTGGCATTCATCGAATCTCATCAGGGTTCTAAGACTCTGCTCGATGCGCCCGATCTTGATCTGTCGATTTAGGGATCAATGCTTTTTGATTTCAAGGTAGTCTTCAAAGCTGGAAACATTCTGAAGGCTTCCTATGCCGCGTTCAACGTGGGCCCTAAAATAGTCTGCCAAAGAATCTTTCTTTGAAACATCGACGTTGTCACTAAGTGCCCGCATTATTGTGATTGCTGCGTACAAATCGGAGTGTTCTCCCGCGAAGGTTTTCCATTCGATCTCAACAGATGAATCCCAACCATTCCTAGGTTTTGATGGTATAGTTGGGTTGGCCAGTGAACGGCACAAGGCCACGCGGCAGATTTCGTTCCAGCGTTCGACTCCAAGTCGGCGTTTGATCTTGGTCAGCACATCTTTGCCCTTGGCGCTAATTCTAACGGTTTCAACGGGTGGCTTCATGAGAATTGAAGTATCCTTGGTGTACAGATGATTGTCCGAGCTTTTCGTCGTGTTGGATGAGGTAGTTTCTAGCGATACTAGGCTCAAGTAAGGAAAAGTAAGAACCGACGATTTCTTCGTCCGTTGACAGAAGAATTACCTGATGTGAGGCGAAGGGGAAATACCGTTCAACCAGATGTCTCCGGTGGGAAGAATCAAGACGCCCGAGTGGTGTGTCAATTACAGTTGGAACAGGACGACCAGATGCCCGCGCGAGTCCCCAAAGCATGGCAGTGGCGAAAAGCTGGCGTTCCCCGGCTGAGAGACGGTCGAATGGAAGCGGAAATCCTCTGTAGTCGAGTAAGGTGACGTTGAAGGATTTCGGATCAATTTTGATTCCTTGAACAAGGTCAGTCTTTCGGAGAAGAACGAGGAAAGACTCGAGAACAAGGTTTTCCATACGGGCAACATGCCGTTCCACGACCCGAGTTCTGAACTTGGTTAACGTATCCCGAACCTTTGCCGAATGTTTTAGGATACGTAACCGAGAGTCCTCCGCAATGGTTGCATCAATGTCACGATCACCGAGCCGATCCATGCGTTTGATGACCTCCTCGCGGTGTCGTTTGAGCGCTTCCTGACGAGCCTTAAGCGAGTCAAGTTGGGCGAGTTTTGCAACATGGGCTTCGCGGGATTCGGACAATAGCTTCATCCGACGGGCGATAACATCTTCTTCCGGAACTCGAATGAGATCAGCTTCGGCACGTGCTATGGCTTCATCTAATGAACGAATACTCGTAATAAGGTTGCGAGCTTGATTAGTGACATCCGGCAGTATTTTTGATCGCAGGTGGAGAACGTGTGAAGCGAGATCATCGGCACCATCGAGTATCAAAGGCTTATCGCTGTCCTGCTGTCGTTGGAAACGGTCGTCCAATAGGAAGGCTTTGACGTGCTCAAGGACGTTGGGCTCCGTTTTTTTGGATTCTAGAAGTGAAATTACGTGACTATCGCGTTCTTCAATTGCTTCCACCAAAATCCGGTTGTGGCGTATAGCTGTTTCTTTACGAGCCTGGGTTTCCACTTCTCCAAGCAATCCGTTTATGAGGCTGAGTGGAAGAACTCCTGCCGCAAGTTCGCGGAGTCGACTCTCTTCTGCATTTTTGCTCTGTTTCAGACGAGCCAGATGGGCCTCAAGATCTTTTCGTTTTAGGAACCACTCACCGCCTTCGTTTCGGAATTCATCCTCATTGATCCGAAGCTCTTTTGCCAGCCTTCCCGCGTCGTTTACCGCGCGGCCGATATCAAACGAGAGTTGTTCCCATTGTATATCGAGTTGGGCGAGTTCAACCTTCACCACGGCTAGCTCAAGGGCAGATTCCGGGTCGAGTCGTTCCTGCCTTTTTTTGCGTTCGAATACCCGAAGATCACTTTCAAGACGATCCACCAGATCGAGACCAAGAAGAGAGCGTATCGCGGTGCCGAGAATTGCTGCGGCGTTGTCTCCCTCAGCGAGTTCTTTGATCTGTTCTCCGTCGAAGAAGAACAAATTGGAGATTGAAACCGGTAGATAGGCTTCGATTACTTCATCCCAATTTTCGGTGTAGTTATCGTCGGGATAGCCATTTCTTGCAACATTCACTCTTTCCTCGACTCCTTTGTCTCCCTTTATCCATGATCTAGTGATCTCGAATCGGCTGACTTCCCCTTGTATGATACGTCGAAACCGAAGGGTGATCCGGGCTCCTTCTGTTGGGTTTGCTCCACGGTGAATGCATTCGGCCAAGAAATCACGGTATGCCATTCTTCCACGATTGGAGACCTTGGCTCTGGGCCCGTAGAGAACCAACTGCAAAGCGTCGAGGAGGGTGGTTTTGCCTCCACCATTCATCCCGCCGATCAATACAATTGCCTTGTCGGTAGTAGGAGATAGGTCGACTTCGTGGAGCCCTCCGTAGACCCCGAAGTTTTCCAGTAGGATTGAATCAAGGATCATAGCTTTCCGTCGTTGCAGACTGTTTCTTGATCAACTACACCGAATGCGATGGCCTTCAGCTTATTCTGGTGTTCATTTCTTTGGTCTGCCAAGTGTTTGGCTCGCATCATGGCATCTGCTGTATCATCGTAGAAATGTCGGCTGAAAGCTTGTTCAAGTTGCCCGAAGAGTCCGGATCTTCTGGCGAGATTTCGCTGTTGTCGTGTTCTACTAAGCAATTCACGGACAAGCTCATAGTGAAGTTTGTCATTGTCGCACAATTCTTTGAGATCGTCCATTTCGGAATTGCCAAGAACCATATCATCATCCAAAGACTCACCGGTGTATTTCGATCCGGTAGTTTCCTCAAAGATCTGGGGGAGCGTGTCCTCGATCTCATGCTTGTCCATCACCCATATTCGTCTGATCTCTTGTAGTTCATTGCGAGTAATCAGCTCAATATCTCTTACATCGGGAGGCCCATTCTTCCTAATATGCGTTTGCGCATTGAGGAGCTTTCTTAACCAGTTTTCACGAGATTCTTGAGTGTACGGTCCTGGAATTGGCCGACCTCCTCCCATAAGGTGAACTGCGCCAGACATCCTCCGGAAATCTCTGAGATGTCTGTCGGTGCTTTCCGGATCGCCGTTTGGATCGCTGCTTCTGAAATCAAGGGCATTTCTTAGATCAAGGAGCGGCATCATCCATTCCTTTTCTTCATCGTTGTGGATCATTGCCGTCATAGATTTGTCTTGTTCAACAAGGGTGCATACCCAGCACCCAAACCTTGAATCTCCGCAAGACGGAGTCGAAGAGTCCACAACTAAGGGGCACTCGCCATCGGCAGAAGCCCCAGCATACATTCCCAACAAATCGCGATTGTTGTATCCCCAAGGGTTTTTTTCCTGCATTAGGTAAAACCAGACGTCGTCGTTGGTCCAATCCTCTATTGGGGTATATACGAGTGAGCCTGGCAGACTTGAATTGGGGCTTAAACGATCTCTGATTCTTCCTTTTTCGTGGCGCCTCATATTCGCCGCGCGGCTTGAGCTTTCCGCTTTTCTTGTTCCCAGAACGAGGATCGCCTCACCGCTTGCATTGACGATTCCGTTGATAAATGAATTTGATGGTTTGATTTTTAACCGCTCAGTGCACCATCTGAATTTGTGGCGGGGTGCAGGATACCCTCTTCCAATCAAATTGACCCAGAATGTGTTTGCGGTTTCAGGGGTTAACCGGTGAGGCCGAATCGGCATCAGTTTGTTTGTAGCTGCATTCTTCATGACCTCCAGGGATTTTGTGACCCATGAGGCAACAATTGGGTTTTCCACTAATGTGTCTGTAGAGATAACATGTACTGTTTTGCGGCGGCGATCCTCAGGTAGAGCTTCGATTGCCGTCCAGATAAGCTGAAGTACAGCGGTTGAGTCTTTTCCTCCAGAATACCCAATGATCCATGGCACTTCGTCTGCACAATACAGTTCGCGGATTTCTTCCTGGAGCGATTGGACGGTTTTTTGGAAACCGAGTTCCTCAAAAGCCGAGGTGCGGGTTTGTTGGGCTGGTATTTCCAAAGGAAGCTGAAGGGTGTTATCAGTTTTCATTGTGAAAGGATATGCTTGGTAGTCTTAGCTATGAGGCGGGTATGGGTTCAGTGTTTGTCGCGCCGGAGATAGGCGTCTTCTACGAGTTGTTCATTTTCTCCCAAATTCAATCCGAGTGACGCTTTGATGACGTTGGTCGTGAGGGTGACGTTGGTTGTGACCTTCGATACTTTCCCTCCAATCATGGCGCGCCCTTCCCATAGCTCGGCGTTGCCACGCGACCAATCGATGTCTGCTAACCCTAAAAGGCGTTGTTTCCAGTTTTTCGGATATGACGAGATCAAGGAGTTTCCGGCTTTTCCGATTGCTTGGAGTGCGATCCCGTGAGAGTGAATGAATCCTTCCCGGACCTCGCTGGCTGGGATTTTCCCATCCCTAACTTGTTTCCACACAGGGAATTGTTCTGCTACGGTTTCCCAGAACTCCCTGGCTAGCTTTGCGTCTGTATTGAGATCTCCCGAGGCATGGCCGTCGACAAGATCCGCACAGGCATTGAAAAACGCAGAGAGTGTGAAAAGTTTGCGCGATCGGGGCGCAAGGGAGGATTTTTCCATGTCTACGATGTCACGGAAAAACTCGGATTTTAGAATCACCAGCTTTGCCAGTTTTGCCTTATCGTTTCGGTGATCGTAGAGCAGTCCAATCGAACGACTGGGACGAATGGCATATCGATTAAGATCAGCAAACATCTGTTGGCAGCGTTCTAATCCGATATCTAGGAAGAAAACCACCGCAATGGTTTCATGGGCAAGTTCGGGTCGCTGCTCCAATGCAGCAATGATGGCTGCGCGACGGTGCTGGCCATCATTGATGATGAATTTCGCGTCCATGGGAACCCGGAGGATCCCGAGTTTGTCCTGTCCGACTAACGGTTCGAAATCCACTTCGGAATCAATGGAAACCGTTAGGGCGGAGAATACGTAATCCTCGGGATTATCGAGAATGTAGTTGGCGATTTCCGGGATTCGTCCTTTGTTCAGGATTCTCTGTGCCCGGAGTTCAGGGGGAAGCTCATCTTCATTAAAAATAGAGATTTGGCGCATCATCCTGAGACTCCACATCGCCACGTAGTATTCCCTTTCGGCTTGAAGACCTCGGATGACCGGAAAACTGAGAGTGGGCTCGACAAAGGCCATGATTATGCGTGCATTATGGGTTTGGGTATGGGTGTGGGATCTAAAAGTGAATTGATTTGCGCGGCTGTGTATGTCAAATAAATAACAAACAAAACCTGAAAATGGATCCAAAACCGATATACTTGGACTGTAACGCGACCACCCCTCTGGTATAAATACCTTGTTCATGACTTCGGAAATGAGGGGAGTCGAACACACATCTATGGAACAGAGGCAAAACAAGCGGTGCAAAAGGCGCGTGACCAAATTGCTGCTGTCGTTAGATCCAGTCGGGACGAGGTAGTGTTCACCAGTGGCGCGACGGAGAGCAACAACCTTGCGATTCTCGGCTTGATGGAATCCGGCCTCAAGACTGGCAAGAAGCACCTAATCACTTCGGCAATCGAACATAAAGCCGTAATGGAACCCGTTAAAGCATTGGCCTCGAAAGGATTTGAGGTTACTTGGGTGCCTTGCGATAGGCAGGGAAGGGTGGAGGCTGAATCTGTCTTGGCGGCGTTGAGGCCCGACACTTTGCTTGTATCAATAATGTCCGCCAACAATGAAACGGGGGTGGTTCAACCGATTGGCGAAATTGCGGATGTATTGGAGGATCATCCTGCCTATTTTCACACTGATGCTGCACAACTGTTTGGAAAGAATCTTGAGATTCTCAGGAGGCAACGCATCGACTTGATATCCGTTAGCGGGCACAAGCTCTACGCACCGAAGGGGGTGGGTGCTCTGGTTATGAGAAAAAGAAGCTATGACCGGGTTCCTTTGCAGCCCTTGCAGTTTGGGGGAGGACAGGAGAGAGGTTTGAGGCCCGGAACTGTTCCTGTAGCTTTAGTAGTCGCTTTGGGGGCTGCGGCTGAGATTGCTCAACGGGAGATGGATACCAGAAGGAAGCGCTGTGCCGACATTAAGAGGAACGCCATTGCTTCCTTTTCAGGTCTAGAGTATCGAATTAACGGGCATCCTAACCATACCTTGGATCATGTGCTGAACCTATCCTTTTCAGGAATTGACTCAGAAGCCCTCATGGTTGGCCTAAAGGATATGATCGCGATTTCCAATGGTTCAGCATGTACGAGCTCGAAATACTCTCCGAGTCACGTGCTGTTGGGAATGGGCTTGTCTGAGGAGGAGGCGAATGAAGCCGTGCGAATAAGTTGGTGTCACATGACTCCGGATGTTGATTGGGCGTCAATTGCCAAAAGGATTGAGCGTTTGAGATAGTTTGCGGTGGCGTCTGGAGCGTCTGGCGAAGTGAGGATGAGGGGTGATTGGCCAAGGAGCAAAACGTGTATGGCCCTAAGGGCTTCCAGCGGGCAAGGGGAGCGATGTCAGAGGGATTTTTTGCCCGGAGAGGGAAGATGGAATTGGGAGCCTGGGTTGGGGACGAAGATTTTCTTAACCACAAGCATACAAAGAACACGAAGGTTGGAGAAGAACGGCCCGGTGAGGCCCGTCGTCCGTTGGAAGGCGTCCTTGAAACGAGTGGAGTGAGCGATGGCGATTGGAGGAAGCCCGAGGGCTTGGGATTGCACGGAATCAGTGATTCGAAGATTTCGAATAACTGTTGGCGATGGCAAGTGCTACGAAACCGGCCACAACAGCCCCGGGATTGCCAGAGCCTGCGCCGCGTCCGAATTAGAGAAATACCGCATCGTCCAGGATCGGCTTTTTGAGTCCGACTTCGACCGTGAAATAAACGCCTTAACCGTGATCAGGAAAACGGGTCGGTGCAATGATTCAGGATTCCTCAGCATGAGTTGGCGGTGGTTCGTTCGCATGAATCGGAAGGGAAGGCGATGCCATGATACGGAGAATGTCGGGAGCCACAAAGATGCGGTTTCGACGCTGTCCGGTAGCTTCTACGAGCAACTGATGTTCCTCCCAGAAGTCGACAGCTCGCTGTACCACGGGATAGGTCACATTCACCCGCTTTGCATGGCGGGCGATGGAGAGATAAGGATTTGCGAACAGGTGGTCGAGAATACGAGCGGATTCCTGCGGAACTCTTTTTCCTTGTTTGAGTAATGCCTGATAGTATTCGTAGCGCTCCTGGATCTTTTGCGTATCCAACCTGGCCCTGGTTGCCTGTAAACGGACACCTCGAAGGAAGTATTCGACCCATTCCCGCCAGGCACCCTTCTGGCTCACCGCGAGTAGGAGACGGTAGTATTCGTCGCGGGTTTCGTCAAAGAAACCAGAAAGGTAAAGCAAAGGCTGGGAAAGACACCTTTGCTGACACAGATAGAGCGTGATCAATAGACGGCCGATACGGCCATTCCCATCCAGAAACGGGTGTATGGCTTCGAATTGATAATGGATGAATGCCGCTTTGACAAGACTTGGCTCGGGATGGTCTCCGTGGATGAACTTTTCGAGTTCTCCAAGGCACTGTCCCAATTCATGGTGGGTAGGTGGAACGAAGGTTGCCTCGGACAATGTGCAGCCTTTGGGTCCGATCCAGTTCTGACTACGCCGGAATTCGCCAGGCGTTTTGGTGCTTTCACCTCCGCGAACATTCCTCAGCAGAATTTCATGAAGTTCCTTGATCAAGCGAGTGGAAATTGGGAGATCTGACAATCGACTGAGCCCGTGTTCGAGTGCACGAACATAGTTGGCAACCTCGCGAACATCGGTGATAGGATCCCCCTCTTCATGATCCTGTTCTTCAAACAGAGCCAGTTGCCCCATGTCCGCATGGGTATCTTCAATACGAGAACTCAAAATTGCTTCCCGACGGAGATAGGGGCGAATCAGTAAATGTGGATTTGGCAAGAGTTGACCTGCTCCTGAGAGCTCGCCCACAGCTTGGTCAGCTTCGGATATCAGTCGGATCAAGTCCCAATCAAGTGGCAACTGTGGAGGCAGCGGGGCTGGAGTAAAGGCGTAGTAGCCTTCGAGGGTTCTACGACAGCTGCCAGGGCTATTCGCAGTAAATGAGTTTGGAGTCATTCCGATTAAGCAGGTTTCGCGTGAATAAGGCCAATATTATTTATGCGAACGGGAATTAACAACAATAAAGAAGGCATTATTTCTGTAAAACTAGCATACTCCTGTTTACCTTGATGCACTGTCGGGACGGGGTGAATTTCGCCCAGGCTGCCCGGTTCCGCAGTCGAAGACTATGTGAAGTGGATCTCCTGCCGCGGCGCGGATGTTGACAAGCTCGGTGAGGGCCGCATCCCCGTAGGTGCGTTCCTGCTGCATGGGTGTCGCAAGTGGACGGGCTTTCGCAAGAGGGAGTAGCAGGTTAATGAAAGCATGTAAATGAACGCGGAATGATCGAGATGTATCAATTCGATAGCCAGTTACCTCACCTCTCTGAGAACAGTTCTCTCCCAGCGAGCTTTAAGAGCGATGTGAGAAAGATTTCTTAACATAGAGCGCACGAAGAGCACAGAGGGATGGGGAAGTGAGAAGGATGAATTATGAAGGATGAAGTGGGGGTCTTCCGTAGCGGGACGCGTGAGCGTTCCGAGCCGAGGGCTTGGATTGGGGAAGAAGATGTTTTAACCACGAAACACACGGAAGGCACGAAAGGGGGGGGGAAGAGCGGCTCATTGAGGACAATTCGCCCTACCCGGTGAGGGGGATTCCGGGCGTGGGAGAATGGGACGTTGGGTTGGAGAATGGGTTTTTATTGGCCACAGAGCGCACAGAGGGGATAAGATACGCGTTTCCTTTGTGGTTTTTGTGATCTGTGTGGCTGGATGAATCCTTTTGTATTCGTGGCTGCTTTTCTTACATATTGGCCCGCGGCAAAACGCCTGCGAGCAGGGATGCTCCCGCTACTTTGTGAAGTGAGAAGGGGGAAGTCAGAAGTGAGAAGGGGGTCTTGGACAGGATTAAAAGGATTGAAGAAAGGCCGCGGGCGGGGATGCTCCCGCTACTTTGGGGATCGCTTCGCGGTGGAAGATGTCCTCGCGCGGGGATGCGGGGACGCGGAGGAGGGAAGAATCCCAAATACGAAAAGGGGGGGGGTGAGGTCCCGGAGGCGGTGGCTTCATCCATGATACTGCTGGCGGAATTGGAATGAGCGATCGGTTGCTCCGGCAACGTGTGTTCCCGGACCGAACGATCCAATTGAAGACGAGAGTTGCCATAAGCCTATGCTCATGTAAATTCAGTGTTGGAAACAGAATATGCATAGTATGATACCCCGAAAGCTTTCCTCTAAGATACTCCGCTCTTCGACGGAGTACCCGGTGGTGACTTTGATTGGACCCCGTCAATCCGGAAAGACGACCTTGGTTCGATCGCTTTTCTCAAACCACGGATATGCGAATCTGGAGGATCCTGAGTTGCGATCACTTGCCGAACGTGATCCCAAGGCTTTCCTGCACCGGTTCCCGCCTCCTGTGATTTTTGACGAGATTCAGAGAGTTCCCTCTATGCTGTCGTATATCCAGGTCAAAGTGGATGAACGCCCATCCGGGAAGGGGCAGTGGATACTGACAGGTTCAAATCAACTCAGGCTACGGGAGTCCGTTGCTCAATCTCTGGCGGGAAGGACGGCGCTGCTGACCCTTTTACCCTTCTCCATAGGTGAATTGGCCGGTGTCGGTGCATCCGCCCACAGATCCTTCTCCGAGTGGATTCACACAGGGTTTCTTCCCCGCATCCATGACCAGGGGATACGACCGCTGAGCGCCTGGCGCGACTACTATCAAACCTACGTGGAGCGCGATGTGCGGTTGCTCATCCAACTCGAGAACCAAACGGGATTTGAACGGTTTCTTCGGCTGCTGGCAGGTCGGGTGGGGCAATTGCTCAATCTCAATTCCATGGCGGGCGAAGTCGGGGTGGCGCAATCCACGCTCGCCAAGTGGATGAGCGTCCTTGAAGCCTCATTTGTGGTATTCCGGCTTCTGCCCTATCATAAGAACTTCGGAAAACGCCTGACCAAATCCCCGAAGCTCTATTTCACCGACCCGGGATTGGCAGCGTTTCTCCTCGGTATTGAGTCGGCAGATCAGGTGGAGCGTGATCCTCTCGTAGGCGGGCTTTTTGAGAATCTTGTTGTTTTGGAGGCGCTCAAATCGAGACTTCATTCGGGGTTGCTACCCAATCTACACTTCTTCCGGGATAGCAATGGCAGAGAAGTGGATCTTCTCTACCCCTTTGGTGCTTCGGTCATTCCGATTGAGATCAAATCTGCCATGACCTTTCACGCTGACTTTGAAAGTGGAATTCGATACTTCCAAAAGCTGACCGGTTCGATGCAATCCGGTAGGATTATCTACGCGGGAGAGACCGAATTCGTGACCGATGGCTATGAGGTGGTAAACTTCTCAAGGGCCTTTCAATAAACGGTAATGCTGCTGGCTTTGCTCTTACTCAATGTGCTTCCGTAGCGGGACGCGTGAGCGTTCCGTCTTCCGGATGTTTCGGGTTGGGGAAGGGGAATTTTCACCACAGAGCGCACGAAGAGCGCGAAGGTGAAGAGAAGAAGGGTATAAAACACAGAAACCACGAAAGGGGAAAACTAACATCGCCCTGACGGGCTTACGCCCTTCGCCTGTGGCTCCGGGCACATACTCCTCAGCTTCGCTTCGGCAACATACTGGATGAGGAAAATCTGTTGTTTTGCGTTAGCAAAACGTATGTGGCCCGAAGGGCTTATAGCGAGCTTTGCGAGCGATGTTGAAACCCATCTTGTTAATCTTGTTCATCCTGTCTGTTCCTCTTCTCTTTTTGGACAGGATCTACAGGATTGAAGAAGATCTGTCTCACGCAGAGGCATGTTAGGGCTTTGGGGAGAGCGGCTCATTGAGGACAATTCGCCCTACCGGGTTCGGGGCTTTCCGGGCGTGGGATAATCCGCTCGCATGAAATTAGACTGTTGTGGGTAGGGATGAGCGTCCCGCTCATCCGCCATGCGTATGGCTTGGGTGGAGTAGGGGAATAGAGGATACTCTGAAGCCGCCCCCTCCGGAAGAGAGTTTTTGGAAAGGGGTTACACGCTCGGGGTTATGAAAAAGAGGCGGCCCAGTGAGGATAATTTGCAATGCCGGTTACGGTGATTTCTTGCGAGGGCTTGGGACGTTGGAGTAGATTGGGGGTTGGGAAACCCGCTTAAGCAAAAGAGGTGCAACGGGTAGGGCTGGCTGTTCTCAGCCAGCGATGGCATTGGCCCTTGCCTGCTCATCCCGCGGGAAAAATCGTTGCTATTGAGGGTTGCCTCAATGCGCGGGTCAACAGGGTAGAAGAGGCATCAGGCGGGAAGTTTGCGACTGATATAAGAGCGGATGTCGTTAATGGTGCGGAGGTCTTTCAGGTCATCATTGTCCATGGTGATCTGAATGATGTCTTCAACCAACATCACGATTTCGAGCATGGTCAGGGAATCCACTCCGAGGTCATCAAAAATGCGAACATCATCCCCTTTCTCCTTGAGGAGGGTGCGCGCTTCCGGCTCGAGAAAACGTTCAATGATTCCAGTGACGATGGCAGGAACCAGGCCGGCATCTTTGGTCGAGCGGTATTGAATCGCGGAGTCGATGGTCTGTGGTGAACACCGGCGCATGGATTCCTTGATTGCTTCGATTTCTTCCGGGGATAAATTCTGCGTGGCCACGATGGTTCTGATGGTATGACTTGAAATGTTGAAGCAAAAAACGGATGACCGCAAGCCCCGACCTGAGCCGGATGGGTGATCTGTACGCTTCAGTGCTTGGATTAGGTTCGGTATTTTTCTCTCTCGACGCGTCAGATGCAAGGCATTTTGACAGAGAATGCGACAAAGCTGTGTGGGACGGTTGCAAAAAAGGCTTGTCAGGAGGGCCGGATGCGGGATGGATGGGGGGGATAGCATGCCGCAGGCAGGGGAGCTCGGCTCCGGGCGGCAGATCGTCGAACCATTCAAAAATTCATTCATCGTGAGCGAAGAAAAACGTGTCATTCTGACTTGTGCGCAACCTACCGGGGTGTTGTCCCTCGGTAATTACATCGGCGCGGTGAAGAATTGGGCGACGATGCAGGATGACTACGAGTGCTACTTCGGCATCGTGGATATGCACGCGATCACGATCCGTCGTGAGCCGGCCGACTTGAGGAAGGCCACGTATTCGTGCCTCGCGCAGTATATAGCATGTGGGTTGGACCCTGCGAAGAGCGCACTGTTTGTGCAGTCGCATGTGGTGGGGCATGCCGAGTTGGCCTGGGTATTGGGTTGTTTGACTCCGATCGGGGAGCTGCAACGGATGACGCAGTTCAAGGAAAAGGCGGCCCGTTTGGGATTTGCGGTGAAGGATGATGCGGATGGAGAGCTTCGCTTTTCGCATGAAGGTGCGAAGGCTCAGGCATCGGTGAACTCCGGTTTGCTGTATTACCCTGTGCTGATGGCGGCCGATATCCTGCTCTACAATGCCCATGCGGTGCCGGTGGGAGAAGATCAGCGCCAGCACCTGGAGCTGTGTCGGGACGTGGCGCAACGGTTCAACAGCACCTTTTCTCCGACCTTCAATATCCCCGATGCCTACATTCCGAAAGTGGGGGCACGGATCATGTCGTTGCAGGAGCCGACCAAGAAGATGTCGAAGAGTGACGACAATCAGAACGCGGTGCTGTATCTGTTGGATCCGCCCGAGCGCTTGGCCAAGAAGATCAATAGCGCGGTGACCGACTCCGGAAGCGAGATCGTGGCGTCTCCGGAAAAACCCGGGGTTTCGAATCTATTGTCGCTTTTCAGCGTTTTCTCGGGCAAGAGCATCCCGGAGATTGAGAAGTCCTACGCGGGCAGCAGCTATGCGGTCTTCAAGAAGGATCTGGCTGAGTTGGTGGTGGCGTCTCTGGCTCCGGTGCAGGCGCGATACGAGGAGTTGATGGCTGACAAGACCGGTCTTGAGCAGATTTTGAAGGCCGGGGCGGAGAAGGCGCAGGCGCGTGCTTACAAGGTTCTGAGCAAGGTTTACCGCAAGGTGGGCTTCGTGGATCGGGTCCGGTAAAGGAGGCGATTCCGTTTTTGAGGGGGCTTTTGTCCTGAAATACCTGGCTATTCATCCCACGCGGGGTTGCATCCGTGCGGGATGGTGGACAGACTGGGGAATATGAGTCTGGAGGAGCTTGCAGGAGGCGGTCGGTTCACGCGCGGGATGATGCGGCGTTTTGAGCTGAAGGCGGATTATGAGCCGATGGGCGATCAGCCTGAGGCGATCCGCACGATCGTGGACTCGATCCGGAGTGGAAACCGCTACCAGACCCTGCTTGGGGTGACGGGCTCAGGGAAGACATACACGATGGCGAACATCATTCAGGAGGTGCAGCGTCCGACCTTGGTGATTTCGCACAACAAGACGCTTGCGGCCCAGTTGTACTCGGAGTTCAAGGCATTTTTCCCGGACAACGCGGTTGAATACTTTGTGAGCTACTACGACTACTATCAGCCGGAGGCTTATGTTCCGCAGACGGATACCTTCATTGAAAAGGATTCGTCGATCAATGAGGAGATTGAGCGACTGCGGATTGCGGCGAGCAGCGCCTTGATCAGCCGGCGGGATGTGATCGTGGTGGCGAGTGTGTCCTGCATTTACGGTTTGGGGTCGCCGGAGGATTTCGAGGAGATGATGATTCCGCTCGAGGTAGGGATGGAGATCAGCCGGGACCGGTTTCTGGAGCGTTTGGTTGAGATTCTTTACGACCGGAATGATATCGAGTTCAAGCGGGGCACTTTTCGGGTGAGGGGCGAGGTCGTGGATATTTTTCCCGCGTACATGGAGACGCCGATCCGGGTTGAGTTCTGGGGGGATCAGGTGGACTCGATCCGCGAGCTGGATGCGGTGACGGGCCGGGCCGGTAAGAAGATGGAGGCTTTTGCGCTGTTTCCGGCGAATCAGTTCATCACCCCACGCCACAAGGTGGAGTCCGCCCTGAAAGCGATTCGGGGCGAAATGGAGGAGCGTGTGGCATGGTTTGAACAGCAGAAGCTCTATTTGGAGGCGCAGCGGATCCGGATGCGCACCGAGTATGACCTTGAGATGTTGCAGGAGATCGGGTTTTGCAGCGGGATTGAAAATTATTCACGGCACTTGGCGGGCCGCGGTCCGGGGCAGCGGCCGTGGTGCCTGATCGATTTCTTTCCGAAGGATTTCATGCTCTTTGTGGATGAGAGCCATGTTACGATTCCGCAGTTTGAGGGAATGTATTTCGGGGACCGGTCCCGGAAGGAGAAGCTCGTGCAGTACGGGTTCCGCTTGCCCAGTGCGATGGACAACCGGCCGCTCAAGCCGGAGGAATTCCGGGAGGTGTGTGGGCAGACGCTGTTTGTGTCTGCGACGCCGGCCAGGTATGAGATCGGGGTGTCGGCTGTGGTCGCGGAGCAGGTGATCCGGCCGACCGGTTTGCTGGATCCCGTGATGGAGGTTCGGCCGACGGATGGACAGGTCGAGGATTTGATCGGCGAAATCAATCAGGCGGCTGAAGCCGGGCAGCGGGTGCTGGTGACCACCCTGACCAAGCGGATGTCGGAGGATATTTCCGCGTTTTTGAGGGAGGCAGGGATCCGGGTGGAGTATCTTCACAGCGATATTGATGCGATTGAGCGGGTGGAGATCCTGCGCAAGCTCAGGGCTGGGGATTTTGATGTGTTGGTTGGGGTGAATCTGCTGCGCGAGGGACTGGACTTGCCGGAAGTCGCATTGGTGGCGATTCTGGATGCGGATAAGGAGGGATTCCTGCGCAACACGACCAGCCTGATCCAGACATCCGGGCGGGCAGCCCGCCATGAAAAGGGGCGGGTGATCCTGTATGCTGAGAAGCTCACTGATTCGCTGCGGGCAACCCTTGAGATCACGCGGATGCGCCGCGAAAAGCAGATGGCATTCAATGAGCTGCACGGGATTACGCCCACCGGAGTGCGCAGGGGGGATCAGACCAGCTTGCAGCGTCCATCCGACGAGGACGAGGTTGGACTTGTGGTGGCTGAGTTGGGTGGCTCGGACGATGTGGCCAAGGTGATCGCGGAGTTGGAGAATGAGATGGTCGAGGCATCGAGGGCGTTGGAGTTCGAGCGCGCGGCCATTTTGCGCGACCAGATTCTGGCCTTGAAGTCCGGCAAAGGAATCACCGCCGTGGGCAAGGAACGCAAGGGATCGCCCTACAGGCGGAAACGTCGCTGAAAACCCTTAGGTTTTTGCATTGTCTTGGGAGTGTTGTGGTTTCAGGATGCATGAACAGCACCAGGGCTGGCGATGAAGCCTGCCTGACTTTGCGGAGACAAGCGGATCATGATCTTCTGGGACATCACCAAGACTGTAAAAGCCAAGGCGTATTCGGGGCTCACCCGTGTGTCCCGTCGCCTCCTGGAGGCCTTGAATGCCGAAGGGGTGGAGGTTCAGAGTTGCAGATGGTCAGCCAAGCGTGGGCAGCCGATGGCGGCGGATGGATCGGTCCCCGGAAAGGGAGATTGCTGGATCACCCCGGAATTGTTTTCAGAGGAGGAGAATCCGGGGTTGGAGCGTTGGTTGGGTGAAACTGCCGCAACAACGGTTGCCCTGTATCATGATGCGATTCCACTGCGCCATCCGGAGTTCACCTGGCCCAAGAGTGTGGCGCGCCATCCATTTTACATGAAGCTGTTGGCGTGCTGTGACGGAGTGCTTGCCAATTCGGAGGCGAGTCGCAGCGAGTTGCTGGCGTATTGGGAATGGGCCGGAATCGGGCGGATGCCTCCGGTCGAGGCGATCCCATTGGGAGCGGATTTTTCGGGTGACTCGCGGGTTGTGGCGGCATCGCCGGAACTGTGCCGGCCGGTGCGACTGCTGATGACTGGTATATTGGAGCCCCGTAAGAACCATGCTTTAGTGCTCGATGCCTGCGCTTTGCTTTCGAAGTGGAACGTGCCATGGGAATTGGATCTTGTTGGCCGGGTGAATCCACATTTCGGTAAACCGATCCTGCAACGGATCAAGGCATGGATCCGGGAGGGCGCTCCATTGCGCTATCATGGACAGGTGAGCGACCTCGCATTGAGGGCGCTGTATCAGGAGACTCACCTGACCTTGTTTCCGTCACTCGCGGAGGGGAACGGTCTGCCGGTTATCGAATCGATGTGGCAGGGAATACCCTGCTTGTGCAGTCCGTTGCCTTGCCATCGGGAGCATGCTGATATGGGAGGAATACGCCTGATTGAGCCTATGCATGCGATGCGTTTGGCAGAGGAGATCCGCCGCTATCAGGAAGACGGAGCGTTCCGCGCTGCGCTTGCCAGCGAGCTGTTGTCGCGATCGCTTCCGACTTGGAAGGAGTCCGCGTCGGAGCTGGTCCTGAAACTCCAGGAGTTTTCCCGAGCAACAAAAAACCGGAGTTCCAATCCTTAACGGATGAAACTCCGGCTTCGGGTCACGAGCCGATGGCCCCGTGGGCTAACCGGCTGGCGTGACAGGGATGAAATGAATCCCGGATTCAGCTGCGGATCAGTGCTTCCGCGATTTGTACGGCATTGAGGGCTGCGCCTTTCCAGAGTTGGTCTCCACTCACAAAGAGGGAGAGCCCGTTGTCGAACGCTTCATCTTTGCGGATGCGGCCAACTCCGCACTTCACCTTACCGGCGTAGTCGAGTGGCATCGGATAACGCTTGTTCTCCGGATCATCGCAGAGGTCAGCACCTTCAAAGGCCTGAATCGCTGCACGGGCGGCTTCCACCGAGACCGGGCGCTCAAACTCGGCATTGACCGCGATGGAGTGAGCCCGGATCACCGGAACACGCACGCAGGTCGTCGAAACCTTGAGCTCGCCGATTTCCATGATCTTGCGGGCTTCGTTGAGCATCTTCATTTCTTCCTTGGTGTAGCCACTGGGAAGGAAGCTGTCCACCTGGGGAATCAGGTTGAAGGCGATCTGATACGGATAAACCGAGTGCTCGACGGGTTTGTTGTCAGCCCACGCATGGATCTGATCCTCCAGCTCGCGGATCGCCGCAGCTCCGGTTCCCGAGACGGCCTGATAGGTGCTCGCAAAGAAGCGCTTGAGCCCGAATGCCTTGTGCAGC
>JAPXRV010000047.1:0-13788 GCA_033813415.1 Opitutales bacterium
GTGTGGACGAAGTGGACGGGAAGTCCGCAGCGCATTGGGTAGCCTCGGAAGGATCAGTGATGCCATGTCCACTATGTCCACTGGGTCTCCCTTTGTTGCCGACTTCGACCACCCATGCCGCTACCTCATCGGCGGTTTTGCACCTTTGGTCGATCAGGGATTGTCGCAGCGGATGGTCCCGCTCCCATTTTTCCAGACCGCGCTGGCGTAGGAAATCTTCGTAGTCGAGCTTGAGCTCCTCCAAGCTGGCGCGGGCGACTTGCGTGAGCTTGAGCTCGGTTTTCTTCGAGGTGGCGGAGGCTTGGGAGCCCTCGGCGATGTTTTGGACACCGGATCTAGCCGCCTGCACCATTTGGTCATGGGTGCGGCTGCGCTTGTCGATGTAGCGGTCGCAGAAGCGCACCGTGATGTCATAGACCAACTGAGCCACCTGAAAGCTTCTGAGCTTCCGGTAGCCGCCATGATTCGGGATCAAAGGCTCCTTTCCAGGCATATCCGGCATCAATTCGTTCTTTTTCAACTTAGCCCCGCTGCTTCCGGAGTCAAATACCTGACAGAAACTCAGGAATGGTCCGGTGTGGGCTGGCGCTTCGCATAGGCTCTTTGGAGCATATCTTCGGTCAAGCATCAAACACCGCTGTTGGATCGCAGACTTCGAATCCCATATTCGGAAGAACTTCGTAGGGCACTATGCTTCGAAATCACTCACGGCGATGGCTGCGCCATGCGTAGCCCGGAGAGCGAAGCATGGTGGAGGTGGCGGGAGTCGAAATCGGAGTTAATAATTGCGGAAGTCTATAATGAATGGATACTTATAGACTTATGAAAATTGGAAGTTTTTACAATTGGCTCAATGAAGGTCAATTTTGCCCATCCAAATACAGAGAAACTGATACATTTTTGGTACGTCGGACAGTTCGGGGTTCTCCCGATTATGGGTGACCAGTCCGGGATTTCTCCGCATGTCGGGTCTTATCGGGGATGATCGGCGCATGCTCAGGAGGACTCGTTGTCCCCGCTCATCCGTGTGGGCGCTTGAACCGGAGATTGGTTCCGGTTGTATTGATCAGGAGGGGATGGGATGTTTTGGGGCGGCTTTAGATGGTGCCGCCGGCTTGCACTGGCCAGATCCTGTAAACCGTCCCCAAATCCATCGCCATAGGAACGTCAAAGTCTTTTGGACCGCCAGATAGGCGATGAACAATACAGCGACCAGAGCTACCGGCCATTTGGTTGCGGCGATTAGCCATTCGATCAGTTTGTCGAAAACCAACTCCATTAAGGACTTATTTCCGGTTAAATCCGCGATCACCTGATCCAATACAAGGGCTGTGACCCCGGCGCCTATGAGGATCTCTTTTTTTGAAAGGCGGGACAGGAGGTCAGGACCGAGTTTCCGGTAGGAGTCGATGAGCTTTCGGGCTATATCCGGGGAATCCGCTACCTGAAGCAGGCGGCCCAGTTGGCTGGCGGTTGTTTCAGGTAGGCCATTGATCAGCCGAATGTCGGCGCGGGTGAGTATGTTGGCGTGCTTTTCCAGGATGCCGGGAAACTTCATTTCCATGCGCAGCGCATCGTCACCGAGTTTTCCTGCCCATTCGACTGCCTTGGCCGGATTTGCCACGATCAGGCGCGAGCTGCCCGGAACCCTGCCTGCCAGGGAGATCACTTCATCGCCGTTTGTTCGTGCGGCTTTCAGAAGCGCATATCCGCCCTCGTCAAATGCCTTCACGACTCCGTCCCCGTGCTTGGCGATTGCAGTTTCCAGAATCCTGCGGTCCATCTTCATGGTTAGATCGTCGCTCAGGCGGAGCGCAGCATCATCGGAGTTTTTGTAGAGCACCCGGATCAGGTCGTCGACGAGTTGTACTCTTGAAGCCTGGAGATTCCATGGAAGCGCTGTCAGGAGGGTGAGGGCGAATAAACATTGGTGGATCGTATGCATGGTGTTTTTCATTGGAGATGTCGGTTTGAGTAGGGTGCTTGGGAAGTTCACGGATGGATCATATCGCGTTGAGGATGGATTGTTTTTTGTCCCGGAGATCGCGGACGATTTCCTCGATATTGGATTGGATTGAGGGGAAAACCGTGGTTTCAAGCTCTGCGAGCTGCTCATCAAGTCCCTCCTGGTAGCTTTCGATCATTTTCTTGCGGAAGCCGCTTGAAAGGGTAGCCACATCATACGCTGTCCATAAGGCGAATCCTGCTCCCAGAATGTCTCCGACCGGGAGAGGTCCATCGACTGCTGCGGCTATGCCGGAAGCCGCAGCTTTTTTCGCCGGTTTTGTCAGGAACCGTGCTGCGAATGTTCTGTAGGCGGACGTTAGACTGGCTCCAATCCGGGTTATCATGCCGTTCCGGATGGCTGCAGCGTCGAAAGCCGCCCCTGCTGACAGCATGGCGATAGAGATTGGAATCTGAGATGTGTGGCTCAATACCTTTGCAGCCGCCTGTGCGAAGGATGGATCGTTGTTCAGAGCGGCCCACTCTACATTCAGTTCGATTTGAAAGCGGGCCTGTATTTCACCCGTCGCCATTTTCACCCGCTGTTCGAACATGGCAATCGCCTCCTGATATTTTTCGGCGTAGTTCTGCCCGGACGGTTCGATCGTCGACACGATATTGTTGTTGACCCATTCCGTATCGCGGTCCTTGCCATCCCTTCGTATCATGTCAGTTGCCTTAAGGCGAACCAGGCGCATCATTGTCCGTATCGTGATTTTCTCATGGATCGTATCTTCGAAAACCTGTGCCGATGAGATCGCGAAATCCTCATGGATCGTGCCAATTTGGGTTTTGAATGCCCTGTAGGCGGATAAGAGTTCATCTTTGTAATTCTCGACACAGCGATCGTATGCCTTGCTGAGGTGGGCGGAGATGATTTCCGGAGCCAATTCCTTCGGAGTTTCGGGCAAGGGTTGCACCACCTCCGGCTTTTCCACTGCGGCAGGCTGTGCATTCATCTTCTCGAACGCCTTCGAAAAGGATTGTGACAACTGATGCCGGACAAGGGCAGTCAGGATTGCCACCGTAAGGATGAAACCGAGAACCAGAGTTCGAAAAATGTTTTTGTATGTTGTGATCATACTAGAACAAAGGGATCAGTTGCCTGAATTTCCGGAGTTCCGCAGAAAAATCCTGAAAATATTCTCCAGTGGGATGGCTGATCCCGACGGTCCTAAGGGTCGGTATGGGTTTGACTTTTTCGTTCGTCCAGATATGTGCTTGAGTGTTTGAGGATTGTTCCGATAGATACCTTTGTTCATTCCTCTCGAGATGCTCATTCCCGATTTATTGGGGTTTACTCGATAATTGATGGATGGACCCCACATATCTACTGAAATATCATAACCCCATTTTCTGCCGCTATGTTTTACCGTGCTCCGGTTTTAGGTAAGAAATGCGATCGACGCGCCGTGGACAAACGGCTCAATGAATTGAAGAAGGACGCCAACATCCGTGGGCCTTTGCTGCGCGGATCTAACATCAATCCGGATACTCTGGTTGCCGAATATAAGCCCGAATTCGCCGATCCTTTTGACCGAGGGATGGTATTTATGGTGACTCCATTCGGATGGCGGAATGCTAAGGGTTTTAGGGATTCACCCAAGAATCATCCGGGCTTGGTTGTTTTCGATTCTCCGATCGAAAATCACTACGTGAAGATGGCGCCGGGAACGAGTAAGTCTCCTAAGACCCTGAAAGGGGTTTTTGAATTGGAAATGGATTTGCTGTATGATCCGGGATTTGAGTCCCGTGTGACACGGTCGAGTTTCTATCTTTCCAAGGTGAGGACGGTGATGAAAGATGATACGGAGATTCTTTTTCGTTTGGGTAGGTTGTCCAAGAACGACTCCCATCGTCTTAACGAAACCCTTTCGCAGAAGTCATGAATCCTTATCCCGATGTTCCTACTCTTCTTCTTGTAAATGGAGTATCCAAGCATTGCAGGCAATTGCATGCTTCCGTTGAGAGGGAGGAGTGCAATGTCATTGTCGATAAAGTCCTTCGTCCTGTGGCTGCGAGATATCGGGATCGCCTCGCAAGGCATCTTGATGAACCCGGAGTATCGGAATCGGTATCGGATGACCTCAACAGAATTGCCTGGGCATTCTACGGATACATTTTGGAGAAGAAAAAGATCAGCGTTTGGCGGAGCCCGTGGAAGAAGTGCGGGCTACCCGAAGATTTCAGTGTTCCAGGGGATTGGTCGACTGAAAAAGAGGAATCCCTTGTGAGATGTCTGAAGGGGAGGGTTCATTATCTGATTAGGCAAGTCCTCAAGAATCCGAATCTTGAATCGAACATGATGGAGTGGATTCGTAGTTCTTTGCAGAAGGAAGAGCTGCGGGTTACCGATCCTCAGTATCCCAAGTATTCCCGCCTTTGGCCTCCTGCTGGTGACAGTTGGCCTGAAGCCGACGAGCGTCTTGTCATTCCTGTGGATAGATACAGCTTTCCGGTGCACGGGAAAAGGCGCGGTTTGGCTGCAAAAGCAAGAGAGCATGATGTTCACAATCTTCCGACCCCTGGGCAGATTGGGGAAGTGATCAAGAAGGTGTTTTCCATAGAGCAGCTGAAATACTTTTTTTCGCAGTATCACACCTTCCTTTATGAAGGCTTTCAGGTTCATCAGGAGCTTGCTTCAGTTGCTTCAATTGACGAGACGAAAATCGATGACACTGACCGTTCGGATGATTGGCTGGCTGCTATGGATCCTGAACTGTCAGGTTCGCTGTCAGCTTTTGCAGAGGGTGTGCTTGAAACCGTTAGCAAGCTGGACAATGGTAGTGATCCTTGGGACGCCAAGTCCAAGTATGGCCAGACCTTTCTGTGCTTTGGTCTGTGGATGGGGTTGAAGATAAAAAAAGGTAAAAGGTTTGGTCTCGAACAATACCATGAGGAGAGTGGAATTCCGGTATCGACGATCAATGACCGTGTTTCCAGAATCACGTCTGCTCTTTACGACTACTTTTGCGGCAAACGCCCACTCAATGATGAGGTTCGGCCGGAGCCGGCGGACTATCAGCCGACGCTTAATCTACTGAGAAAGCGATTTTCGGCATACTGTCCGGAATCTTTGAGGGAAAGTTCCTTTAATAAAGATAACCTCTAATCATTATGTCATTTTCACCCCTACTTTCCCGGCTTCTTGGGAAACACTCACCAGAAGCATACTTTAGATCCGATACTTTGTGGCCCGATCCGTCATTGGCTCCAGATGTGCCTTCTGACGAGGTTCTCAGGGCGTTCCTCGGAAACAGTGAAGTCACTGACGATGTGCGTGATCAGATCGAAGGAAGTGTAAACTGCGTGCGTCGCATGATGGAACTCGAGACTGAGCCCCCCCCCATCCCAGCGAATGCGAAAGTGGATGCCGAGGGGTATGAGTCACTCAGACGAGTTGTCGATTCCATCCCGGAAGAGTTTCAGGCACCTGGAAGCCTTCGGACTCTTGGGTTCTCCAGCCGCAAGCCCGCGCCGGGCGATGTGTGGGCCCTTCGCACGGATTACAAATGGTTTGATGGACGTCGCCTCAGAGAAGGATACAACTACGATCTTCCGTTTTTGCTTCTGCTTTCCGATCCGGAGGAGGATGCCAATGGGGAATCCTTCTGTAGGGCAATGATATGCAGTGACTTGGATTCATGGGGCGATAGGCAGGGATCCGATGAAGTGTTGTTCAAAGGTGAGAGCGGGGATCAGTGGATCCTTCACCTTTGGCTGGAGTTTCCGGTGAGCTTGAATGATTTGAACAAATGTGTGGATGGAGTGCATCCGCAACATGCTGACCGTATCGCCGTGGCCGTTGAGGCCTATGGAATGGGCCTGCCTCTTCAGTCGCAAGACGGGGTGGGGATCGGCCCTGATAAAGATGAAGAAGAAATATGGGTTGAGCGCAGACGCCTTTATGAGCGTGCGAGAACGATCCCATCCTCGCTCGATGCCATAAGAATGGAAGATGAAACTGCCTCAGAGCGCGTGGTGTCGTTCTGTGAGTTTGTTCAGAATGCAACCGAGGATGCTTTGCACGATGCTGCTTTGCCTCTGCCGATGGCGGCCAAAACCGGTGAGATACTGGAAGTTGCGATTTGGTCCGGATCAACACGCGGGTTCGTGAAGCTCACATCCGAGGCGTTTGCCAAGGTGGACCGTTGGGAGGATCAGGACGGGAAATTGGTTGCATGTCTGGATTTGTCCGGCCTCGAATCCTATCGGCATACACCGTGTATCCTGCTCGAAACCAAGGAACGCATTGCCACTGGCCGAATCAGCTCAAGCGGGCTCTCCGCGAATCTGGATGGCGATACCTACCGGGATTCCGAACAAGGGTTGGTTTTGGTGATTATCTCCTCTTGAACGCAGGTTTCGTATGAACAAATCCGATACTGAATTCTGGTTGTTTCACCCCGATCTTAGCTCCAAATACAGCAAAGATCATGTTGGCTTACGCAAGGACAGCATTGGTCGTTTTGGAAAAGGTGCCGATTGTTCGCTTGAGCAGTGGAGCATGCTTCCTGACCGGGTGGAAGCCTTCGGAAATGGGATGCCATCGGAGCTCTACTTAGAGTGGAAGCGTGCGGTGGCAACCGAGATTTGGTTTGCGAGTCACCATCATCCGACTCAAAAGGTGCGTGAATATCTGCGGGCCTGCAAAAGCTTGGATGCCATTTTTGATGCACCGCCTCTTGTTTCCAACCCTCGGATACCTCTACGTATTGCGATCGAGTATCCGATGACAGCAGCCGCTTTTCCCCTCGCCTCAAATGATGGTGGGAGTCCTGAAATTGCTCTCATCATCTTCGGCAAGACGGGCACAGGAGGTTCCCGGTCCGAGTGGGGTCGTCCATACAAGGATGATTACAGGTGGAGTTTTGTATCGTCTTCAGAAAAATCAATTGTGGGGGATTCCTACGGACTTGCTCTCGCTTTGGCTGAAACAGCATCCAAATCCGGGGACAGCAGGCATGCCCGGGAGCTCGCACGGAAGTTCATTTTGTCGGGATCCTACAATCCTGACGGCGGATCAATTGGAACCGTCAAGACTGGAAACAAACCTAATCTCAAGACCAAGCGACGTTGGCTTGTGAATTGGGAAGACACAGCGAAACTGCAAGACGTACGACTGTTTCAGCGCGTTTCCAGTGTCCAGGATGCATGGTCACGTGTGACGGGTTCCGGTACCTTGCCTGGAGAAAACCTTCGCTTTAAACATGTGAATTGTCATACGCTGGTTTCGCTCACGAGTATAGCCACTCCAGTCATTCTCGGATCTCTCATCCTTTCAAGGCCGCAACGTTTTCTTCTGCTGTATACGAACGGATCGAAAAAAGATAAGGCTACAGTGTTGCACGCATTGAATTCTCTCAGAAAGGACCATGGGGATTTGTTTCATGACAGCATGGAAATATGCAAACCCGTATTGATTCCCTCCGACAATCTCATGACAATTCAGGAGGCCGTTTCAGAGCAGCTTGAACATATTGTTCATGCACCCGTAGGAAGTCAGCATATCTTTCAGATCACAAATGGGAATTTTCTCATGCGATTAGGTGCCTATAATGTGATCAAGCGCCGAACTGATTTTCTCGCCATATACAGGGATGGAGACAGCAAGGATCGTATAGAATTCACTGCACTCCAGTTCCCTGACGCTGATCTTCCGACGACCTCAAAGATTTCCGGAGAATCATGCGAGGGTTATGATATCGGAAAATTGCTCAATCACCGCAGCAATAATGCCATCACCAGTGAGGATCTCATCACCCAGCTTGTCAGCCAATAGAAATGACTGAATCATTCAAAAAAGCTCTATGGTGCGCAGCATCTAGTGGCGACCGGCAATACGGTATGCCTGGCAATAACATCCGGGAAGGGATCAGTCGCCTGAAATTCCGGAGTTCCAATGAAAAATCTCAAAAATATTCTCCAGTGGGATGGCTGATCCCGACGGTCCTGAGGTCCGAATTGAACCTACCCGGTCAGCAGGAAAACGCCGACCGGGTCTACGTTGCACCTGGAACAGTGTTCCCGAGGGGGCGCAGTCCTCTTTTCAGGAGTTGCGCAGTTACATGTGCGTTAAGGAGGGCTAGCCGGAATCGGATCAGTCTGTCGTTTTTAGGACGAGCTGTTTGATGATGTTTTCCGGTTTTAACGCGTCATTATCATGCCTTGCAAACAGGCTCATCACATTGAGATTCGGAACATCGTGTCCCTTCAACGGAAAGGTTGCTGGGGGGTGTGGATCCCTTCCGGGGTGAATTGCGGTAAAGCCATCAGATATGGTATCCCTGTCCCGGTAGATTGCCAAAGTGCCCTGGCGATTGCGAATGGACTGGTAGGCGGCCAGCCTCATCAAAAAGTTTCCATTGGTCACGTTGAAGAGCACGGAAGTCTTAGCATCAATATCCTTGGGTTCGACTTCATCAAGATGGGTCGCAATCGATTTTTCTGCCTCAGCGAGGTCGGAGGACGAGATGCATTCGACTCGGATCAGCAAGGATTCAGGCAGGTGATGGGCTACCCTCGAATCGCAAAGGATGCCTTGAATGGATGCGGCAGCTTGTTTGGAGTCGGGCATCTCGGAGTGGAAAATTGTAACAAACTGTGGACGCGAATAGAGGATGGATGCGATGACAGGGGTGTAGGCTTCGGAGGCAAACGTCAGCAGATGCCGGATGTTGAATTCCCTGAATTCTCTTCGCTCCCCACTGAGGAAGCTGGTTCCTGTGACCTGCTTCCACATGTCCTGGAGCGACGCAGCTTTGCGGATGGGAAGTTCGCCTATGGATTTAATGGATTGATCAAATGCCACCAGCCATGTGTGTTTGGTCCGTAAATCGAGTTTGTTGCCCATCTCTACTAGGCCGACATCGCCATTCGCAGCGCAGGTGCCGGTGGCTATGAACCTGCGGACGAGGCGGATGCGTTCGTGGGTGTTCCCTTGTTCAACTGCAAGACGTGCGAGCTGCTTTGCCAATTGGTCGGAGTCTCCTTGATGCTCCTGTTGGGTTGCAATGTGGGTGCATTCGGCACGTTGGTTTTCCTTTTGGAGGCGCGCTACCGCCAACCCCAGCCCTGGTGGAAGCCCTCCATCGGTTGCGAGGGGGTAGAGACAGGCCGCCACCTTTACGTCATCCTCCAGCAATTGTGTCAAGGGGAGGGCGTTTGTTTCGATAAAGGGTGATACCTTCAGTAGCAAAGTGAACTTTTTCTGCACCCATGTTTTCACCGTATCGTGGTGCTCTGTATTGGAAGCGGCAAACCAAAGTTCCATGGCCAGGCATCGCCGCCATTCCCGAAGAAGCTCTGGTGGCATTTTAAGGGTGACCGGCAAGCAATCGGGCAAGGCCTCACCTTCCTGAAGCAGGTGGGTGAGGTGACCGAAATGCGTGAGCGCAACCCTGCGCAGGTCGATGGGACAACCGGAGCAGCAGTCGGCGATGGCAGGATCAAGTAAGGAAAAAGACATGTGGCAACTTGGTTCAGGTATCCATCAGGACCAAGAGCAGTTGTTTCAGAGCATCGTCCTTTGCAAGCTCATCATAATGAGCAGTCCAGGACAGTGTGGCGATAGCTCCACTTTCATTAAGGAATCCCCCAGCCAGTTGAAGTGTTGGATTGTCGATCGTAGAAAGGTAGAAGGGTATCCCAGGAGTTGCATTGACCCCGTGAAGTTTGAAGGAGGCAGACCATTGACCGGGCCGGGTTGCATGGGGGTCGAAGGTCAATGGTTCAGCCCATGCGTCTGCTATGGTATCGGTTGCAGGATGGGGGTCGATATGGAGGATGGGGACCATGGACGACGATGCCGCTGCCGCCGGGAGGCGAAGGGGCTCGGGCAGGTTTTGCATGAAGGAAGCAGTGCGTGCTTGCCCCTCCTGGTTGCGCTCAAGCTCGGCAAGGTAGCAGTCTAGTGTGGAAGGCAGGGTGCTGGCAGCTTCGTACAGCTGGTCCCTCGCCATAAGCACTTCGGTGTCATCTGGTTCAGGCCCCAGCCCTGCTCCATCGCTCGGTTGCAGTGGCAGGTCCTGTGTGTGGGCTTCGATGGCGATGCTGATGCGGTCGTGTTGATCCTCTGCCGCCTGGTCGTATATGCCAGCAACATCGCGTAAGGCGATTGGGAAGGAAAGCCAAAGATGCAGCACCCATTGGTTTCCCGATTGACCCTCAAACGCGATCTCATCGGCCCCTAACCAGTCTTCGGGCCATTCGTCCGCATGGCTGCATACGATGCCTCGCAGGTAGGGGATGCCGTCTCCGGTGCGGGTGGGTTCCTGCACGATCAGAACGGTGGGTGGACTGAAATTCCAGGCAGTGGCCATCCGGTCTCCCCGTTCACAGAGGTAGTTGTGGCGCAGGGTGCAGATGACTCCTGGTTCCAGATGGAGAAAGCCTCGCTGAGGAGGGGTGTCTTGAAGTATGGGTTGGTCCGGCTGCGTTTTCCATTTTACTTCCGACAGCACTTTTGCAATCGCATCGGGATCGAATGCTGATGCCGGGCTTGTTGCCTGAGATAAGGAGAGCAACTGGCGCAGGCAGTTGGGGCTATGCAGGATTTGCTCCCTCAGATCGGCATTTGGCCAATCGGACGGCTCCTTTGCGAGTAGAGGCTTAAGCAGGGTGGAGGTTGGCACATCCGGTGCCATGGAAGGATCGGGCCAAAGGCGTTCGGACGCTGCAAGCAGCTCCAATGGCATGGAGCTCAGGGCATTCAAAAGGAAATCGGGTGTGTTCATGAAGGGGGTGGATTCTATTCTGTATAAAAGGGCGGTTCCTGGGCGATTTCCGGTTTATACGCAATAAATTCGTTTAGAAGGGTCTTAATTGCATTCAGACGGGTTTGGAAGGGTGCTCCTGTAGCTTGCGGAACGCAGGTTGCGTTGAGATGTTTGTGGATTCGCTCTGCTCTCTCGTTCGCAGTGGATTTTGGGATGCCGGAATCGGCCTCAAACTGCAGTAGGGTGTATTTGTGACTTTTGTTCCAAAGATAGAAACGAATGAAGATGAAGCCGTGGCGCGCCTTCTCGTCAGTCAATGGCAGACCCTTATCGAGTTCCATGACGGCTTCCTTTATGCGATTGGCCAGTTGGATCACCTCAGCCTCGTCGGCAGGTTCCCAGGTCGTAGCCGTTGTCATTTCTTCCTCTGCAGTCAAAGCGGCTCCCTTTTCGGATTCAGGATCCCCTTCAGCGTTGAAGGACTTGAAAAGGGAGGATGGGTAGCCTGCCTTGAGTAGGGCCTCCCCATGGCAGAAATGTAGCTTTTGCAGCACATCGTCGAACGCATGGTCCATGATCGACGCCACGATTTTCGGGGAAGGAAGGGAGTTTCTCACCAGCGGATGATCCGTCTTGAGGTGGGACGTGGATTGTTTTTCATCTCCCTTCCCTCCTGTTGCTTTCGGTTTGGGGAAGGAGTAGCGGGTGGGATCGAGGGATAAACTCTGTGGCCGTAAATCCCATTTCTCTCCGTATGTTGGCCAGAAGTAGGAGTGACGTGGACGGGGGGGGGAATCAATGATCCAATGTTGTTTTTCACCCTGTTTCTTCATGGCTTGCTGGAGCTTCTTGCCCATGCTGAGCTCATTCATTTGTTCCCCGATGAACAATTTGATACGGCGAATGAGCAGTTTTTCCAAAACTGAGACCACAGCTGCGTTAGCGGTTTCAGGGCATGCAAAGGAATTGGGTAGGCCTGCGAGTTTCCAGGGTGTCTCCCAGGTCGACTGACGATGGATTGCGATGACTTGCGCGTAGACACTCAGTGCAGCAGTTCTCAGACTATCACCACTCTGTTTGAGGAGCGTATCCCGGTAGGATGAGACGCGGACCGCTGGCATGAATATGTGTTCAAGCAAGTCTGCCACATCGGCGTCGTCGGGCTTGAGCTCCTGCGCGTGCTGGGACACTGCCCGAAGCCAGAGCGGAGTCGAAAGATCAGGCAGTGCGTTATTCATTGCTGTTGGATAGAAGGGATTGCAGCGTTTCGATGTCCCACTTTTTGAGCTGGCCCATACGTCGTTGGATCGAGTCGGGAGTCTTTTTTATAGGGCGATGGAGATACAATAGAAAGCATCCGCTCCGATCTCCAAATTGATACCCCGGGTCGGCGATGGGCCTGGAATCCGGAAAAAAGGCAGAACGATTTTTGACCTGAGTGGTTCCCGGTGCCATCTGCACGCACGAGTGGGATGGGGGAGAATACCTTATCACCAAACCCGGGTGCGGCTTCTCTGAAGTTCCAAAACCCAGGATCCCATTCCAACCATGAGGAGAAACCATAAAAAGATCTCCCATGTTAAATGGACGCAACAGAAAATGGGGGATGTGTGGGGTGAGATCATCCGGGTTCATGCATGATCTGAGCATGTCGAGGCTCGAATGATTGGTGAGATCCTTCAGATCTCGCAGACGTCTGCGACAACGCTCGCGGTCTGCCTTGGGAAGGCAGGGGATAAACGTATCATGTGACATGGGTCTTGTTTATAGTATGCCATGAGGACGATATCAATCCTTGAACACTATCCCACTGCCATTTTCAGATAATCACCAACGTCCTCTTGGGGTGGGCATATGTGTCCTTGTTCGTTTGATCCTTCAATGGTCGCTTGATGCCAGACGGGGGCATAGTGCTGTGGCTATTCAAATAGTGGATCGGATGAACAATTTTGGAGTTTTTCGAGAAAGAGTTTTTTCCCGCCTTTCACTTGTTGATTGGGTGATAGCAACGCTGAATATAGGTTCCCCGATTTCGCTGCGTATACGTTTGTGACAATCATGCAATCGCCGAAGGCAACTTCGAGCGCGCTGCGGATCATCTCTGTCTTGTGAGCGGGTAGATGGTTCCATCGGTTCTTCAGTGTGTCGGGAATCTTGAATACCAACTGGGTCCCAAATGCGGTATCATATGCGTACCACCAACGTCCGGATGAGAGCAGTCCGTTGCCATAAACCTCCATTCCCTTGATGTAGCCGATAAAGGGTTCCTGGATGGGGCTTTTGTATGGGATTTCATTGTTTGATGTGCGGTAACCTATTGAGACGGGTGATGAGAAAAGGCGTTGGTTGTGCTCATGCTGCCTTAGAAGCATGGCTTCCATTTCCTTCAGGCTTTCATTTGCGTTTGGGATTCCCAGAATCCGCCGGATGGATGCGAGCAAGTTGCCCATGTCCGACTGGTTCCAGACCTCAATCCTGAATGTTGAGCGTGCAATATTGATGAAGGAATCGCGGACTGGATCGGCCTCCCAACTCGGGCGGACCAATACGCAAGTAGCGGCTGAACCGCCAATCGCTTCCGCTGAAGCTTTGGCGGTAGTGATTTCCTCGATGGGACTTTGGTTGTCGGTCAGCTTCAGGTTGAAAAACACAATACGGTTTGCGTGGGCCGCCACGACATCCACTTCGTGACGAGTCTGTGGGATCCCTTGGACACCTGCAGCATCGGATAGCAGCAGGTTCATGCCGACCTGATTGCACTTCATGTTTTGGATGAGGGCTGCGAAAAAACGCTCAAACAAAAAGCCCTGACTGTTTAGACAATCCTTGAGACGCCTATGGTCCATGATCTGTTGCCATTGCCAACCGTCGTTACAGCCGCTGCTGGCAATTTCAGTCAACCCAGATGCATTGATGGGGTCAGGGTCCTGAATGCTCCATGCACAGGTGGCAGGGCGATCTGCCTGAAATTCCAGCAGGCTTTGAAGTGGGAAAATACGGGTGATGTCAACAGGCTGTCCATCAAGTTGCTCCGAATGGATTCGACGGTCCGATCCCAGACGAAGGC
>JAPXRV010000047.1:13798-18496 GCA_033813415.1 Opitutales bacterium
CTTCAAGGTAGTGGACCTCAACGTTGGGGAGTGAACAGAGGGAAATTGCTCCTGCAAAAATCAGTTTGGTGCCCCCGGTTGCATTGATGACAAAGCTGCGCTGGGGGTCATTGGTGAGGGAGTGCAAGGTCTCCGCGACTTCCTGAGGGGTTGATCCGGTTTCCACCAGGCAAACCTGCGCCATCTCGGGGAACAGACGACGGTTTATCTCCAGACAATCCTTGATCCGCCTGGCAGGTCCTGCTGAGCGCTTGGGATCAGAGGTGTGCAGGAGGATCACATTCCCAATGCCATCGAAGTATTCCCGGGCGTTGCAAAAACCGATCAGGTTGGGCCAGAGTTGTTCGCTGGCAAAGGCAATGTAATCACGCAGGTAGGGAGAACTCATAGTTGGATGCTGCTGGTTTAATCGTTGACCCACTTGTAGGCGTGGCCCGGGTTATTGGCGGTGACGATGGCTGTGAATTCGTAACCCTTTTTTAAAACTGATGGGTCAGGACAATCAGACAGATCCACACGCCCGCTATGCGTTTGGGGTAGGCCGCCTTTAGCGTATGCAGTCCAGGAGGTGCCGTCTTTGGTGGGATTGTTTATCACACATTTGAGTCGGGTGTTAACAACGATCTTGGTCGGCAAACCTTCGAGACGTTTGGCGGCCTGAGGTTGAGATTGGTTAGATGGGGTGAAGGGAATCCCTCGCTCATTGGCTCCGGCCTTGTATTCGGTAGTGGGCTGATTTAGTCCTTTCGAGTGTCTGCGTAGGGCGAGATGGGGTTTGTTGTCCCGTTTGTTTCCCTTTGCATCAGCAAATTGGTTTGTTTTCTTATCCAGTAAGGGATACTGGCGCTCTTCATTGCTCCATGCTTTGGCAGGATCGCAGGTGGCGAGCAACTCGGAGATTTCGGGTGTGCTTGTATAGTCTCTTCCCAGCTGGAACGTCATGTATTCTACGAATTTCTGTCGGAACGTTTCGAGGTTGAGTTTCGGGTCATTCCAGTATTGATCGCTGCCAGTGATGCGAATCTGCACACTGCCGTAGCCAAGGGGCTTCGCCATACCGAGGGAGTGGCGGTATCGGGGGTTTTTGAAGTCGCCGCTCAATGAGATCGACCAGAGCAGTGCGCCGAGTTCCACGGGACGGAGGTTGTGGAAGTGGATACGTCCGCTAAACGTTGCGCCCTTGCCCAATGGATTGAAGGTTGTCTGAACGTTCTGGTTTTCCTGGTCTTCTTCATTTGTCGGGATCCTGGCTTTGAGATCAGGAGATCCGTCCTTTGGGACCGGGTAACGCTTCCATCCCCGGAGGATTGCGTCATCATCCATGTAGGTTTTGTAAGGAGATTTGTAAGCGAATGTAGTGGACCCATTCGGGATGCCCGGTTGTTCGATGTAATTGGGGTAGTAGCTCGCTTTTGGGCCGCCGAGAATGGTCCTTACTATTGCGGCAGGTTTTGTAGAACCTTTTCCCGCAACCGCCGGTTCAAACTGGATCCGCCCACGAAGGTGATCGGGAGTAGATACGGGGTTTCCCTCGGTTTTCTTGGATTCTGAGACACGACCAAAGAGTGTCTCGGCAAAGTCCAGAGTGCCCTCAAGGTGTTTTGGGGTCTGGTTTCTCAAGGTGTCGCGGATGCTGTTTTTATAGGGCAAGCGGTACATGAGTGAGAGACCGATCGAGTGCAGGACAGCTCCTTGCTCACTTCCGACAAGCGTTTTGTCGTTGTTTTTCGGATCCGGTTTATCGAATGCCATGTAGAAAACCGGAACCTTTTCGCCCTTATCGAACTTGGGCTTCCAGTATTTCCAGGACGGACCCGGTTTGCCGTTTTCGTCGGTATGGATGAAGAGAAATTCGCTCCAAATCTTATCCGGAACCAGGAAGCAGTCTAACCTTGGTTTTCCGAACAGGAATTCCATGTGTTTTTTTCCTTTTGCATGGAAATCTCCATCATCTGCGGGTTGACCCGTAAAAACAAGCGTTCCGGTGGAGTTTCCACTTCCAATGTTCTCTGCCCGTTCGTATCTGAGCCAGATTTGGTCGTTCCCCTTATCATGTCGGTGGCAGTCTTCATTGGGCAGGTCAAAACGAATGGAAAGTGGGCGATCTCCCCACGCCTCATAGCGTTCTGTGATGTCGTTTTTCCTACGCAGGGACACTGGACCGTTGATGTTTGTGATCAGGTCTTCGCGTTCCACCCTCAGGTAAGGACAAGGATGAATGACAATGGAATCGTCCAGTTGCTTCTCCATCCAACCAGCTTTGGGTTTTGGCGTTGCCGGGTCGTTGTTTTTGCCAGATCCCGATGTCATCCAACTGGTGTAGAGATCACGATTCCGCAGGTCGCGAACGGCGAAGCGGCGGTCGTCGCAGCGCAGCTTCGAGAACGTGGCGATTTCGAGCACGTTGCGGATGGTGCCCTTGAGGCTGGTGCCGGGGATGGCGTAGCTACCGTCGGGCAGCTTAAACGGGGCGTTGTAGTTGGCGTCGTTGCGCTTGTCTTTGGTATCTTCGGGGTGGTCACCGCCGTTGCGAATGTAGAGCTGGGTCATGGCCTCGACCTCGATGTCGAGGTGGCCACTGATGCCATCGGCAAAGGGAATGTCGTGGGAGACGGCTTCGGCCCAGTCAGGAAAAACCACGGTTTTGGAGAGCGGGACGAAGTTGTAGGGAGACGGGATGTGGGTAAGCGGTGGGGTGTTGAATTGCGCTCCCTGCTGTCCGCGATTCCTGCCTTGGTGGTTGCCTCCGCCTCCGTGCTGGCGGTGGGGGTTGCCGTCGTTTGACTGGTTGCGAAAATGTTGATTAGCCATGAGAATCTGGAGTGGGTGGTTCAGTTGTGGAAGCCGGTGAATCGGAAGATCACCGGGGTGAGGGTGGCGGGCTCCGTGGGCTGCTCGCGAAGTTGCCAACAGACCTCGTAGGTGAGGTGTTGGATATCGGTGGTTTCTTCGAATGCACTGCGGTCGGCTGCGAGGGATTCCTGCAGGATGAAGGATTCGGGCGCAGCCACGTCGACAGGAGCTTTCGTGATGCGGGTCAGCAGCCATTTGCCGCTGCCATCGGTGGAGAGGTGAAGGCTTGAATCGGCAAGGCACAATTCTCCTGAGAGCGGGATGGAAGCAGAGTCCACTGTGGGCGTTTGGCCCATGCCGAAGATGGCAATAGGGGATGCGCCCTTGATGGACGTGCAGAGCCAACCCTGGGCTCCGTCCGCATTGGCCGCTTGTAGGAACTTCGCCAAGGCATCGGCTGGGCCATTGCAGGTCTGAACCTCGGCATTTAATTCGCCGGGCAGGATCTTAGCTTTTCTAATTTGCCCGATGTATTTGAGGATGGCCGCATGATCGCGGGTGGGTGATGAGATGCTCATGGATCAGGAAACTGGGGTTGGGGTTGAATCGGGTTGAAAGGTGATACTGCCTTCCATGAAGCCGTGACCTCTTCCGGAGGATGCTCCGATGGGCAGGCGGGTGTTCGCGAGGTCTTCGAGGGCAAGCTTGAAGGCTTTGAGGATGTTTTCGTCCTCATGCTGGATGGCATCACCATCCACATGGATGTCGATGGTGGGGAGCTTTCCCTGGTAGAGGGGACGCTCGTCGAAGAGGGCACCTGCGCTGGCTCCTCCGGTGAAGCGGTCGATGGCGACGTGTTGGAGTTTCATGGATTGAGGTATCTCCTCCAGATAAAGGTCGGGAATGAAGACTTTTCCGGCTGAACCTTGATCCGATTTGCTGGTTTTGACCGTTCCGAAGAGTGCATCGACGGCAGGGTTGGACTGGAGATTGTCTGGATCCACGCCATCGGGGTAGTCGTCCGTTCGCACATAATTCCTGGTAAGCCGGTTGTAGTGAAAAGCGGTACGATGGGCGATGGCACCCTTGAGGGAGCTGCCGGGGATGTAGAGAACGTCTGGCGCGGGTTTACCCTTGTTATCCTGCGTCCACAGGATGCGCGTGTCGCGCACGGGCGCGGCGTCGGCTGCGGACCAATGATCCGATTTGTTCGGGAGATCGGTGCCGCCACCGAACATCCAGAAGTGTCGGGGTGTGAGTTGCAGGGAAGCAAAGGGATCTGCCTGCGATGTGGAAGGCGGTGTCCCCTCCAGGGGCTTCGAGAGTCTTACAGGACAGTTGCAGTAGTCTGTGAATTCAGCGGGGATGCTCAGATCGAAGCGCTGCTGATGGAGGGACACCAGCTTGACGGCTCCAAAGCCCCGACGGGTTTTTCCACCGAGTCGGAAGGATGGGGACTGGAGCACCTCAATGAGCTGGGTCCAATGGCATTCTGCAGCTTCTGAATCGCTACAGCGGAACTCCAGCGCAAAGGTGAAGCGGTGGCCTGCGTGGACTACAAGTTCGTCGAATTTGCCATGCCCATCGGCATCTGCGACGCCACCGTGATTGATGCGCACGTGGTCGCGAAGGGTGGGGGCACGGGCGGATTGAAGAACGGGATCGTTCTGGATTATTTTAGAATCGATCAAGCCTTCGCAGGGATTGTTTTGCTGGTTGTGGATGCAGGCCCAGGAGATGGACAGGGCGGAGCCGCAACCTTTATCGCCATTTTGATATCCAAAGACATCGTTGGTGGAAGACGTGCCAAAACATGATTCGAACTGATGACGCAGCACCCCGGCGATGGAGGAACCGGGTATGGTGGGCAGGTCATTGGCATCGGTGAGGATGGCGGCATCGGAT
>JAPXRV010000047.1:18506-25507 GCA_033813415.1 Opitutales bacterium
GGGTGGTGAACTCGATCGTCACCCGTGCGAGGTGACGGATCGGCCTGGACTTGGCATCAGGAGAAATTGAGTGTTCCATGGTAGTAATCAACGGGTTTTGGATGGTTTCTGGAGGTCGCGGATGAGTTGGTTGACCGCGAGGCGCAGCGTGAGCACCTTGAGTGCGGGTTGGTCTCCGTCGATTTGCTTGCAAAGGTAATGGAGCATGGATGTTTCCCCGCCATCGAAACGAACCTTGGTATTCGCCCAAAGGGCGCTGCGGATGCCGTGCCCGAGCTGTGACTTGAGCAATCCTTGTAGCTTTTTGGAATTATCGGATGTTTGCGGTAGTTCGTTGGAAAGCATCTGGCGAACCTGATTCCATTGGGATCGTGAGAACTTGGCATCGGCCTCCTTCTCGATTTTCCGGGCGAGATCGCTGATGTTTTTGCAGAGGTTTGGGGCTGCGCGTTCGGCCTCCTGCCGTAAGGTATCCTCTTTGCTGCGGGATTGCACCAATGCAAACAGGCGAAGATCGGCTGGGTCGGTCAGTGCAATTGAGGGAGATTCGTCGACTTCGGAGCCGGGTTCCCATTTGGGGAGGGGCTCGCCATCCCATCCCAGCAACTTCGGATCGAGCACCACGCGGCCAAGGCCTTCCAGACGATAACTGCCAATACCGGAGTCAAGTTGCTCCCGGATGCGTTGGGCTTCGGATGGTGCGAGTTTGGATTCAGAGCCAGTTCTTGCTTTGAATGCGATGACGGACCCTGCAACGATGACCTGACGTTCGTTGTCCCAGCCATTGCGGATGGCGACCCAAGGTGAGTAGGAGCGGGTGCGGATGAATGACTTTGTCCAGTTCACCTCCCATTGCTCTGCATTCAAACCAAAGTCGGCTGCTTCGGGGATCAGTCTTGGCTGCCCGTAAGAGGTCAGAGCGAGGTCGGATACGCAGTAGAAAATGGGCTGGGTTGAGCTTTCGGAACCTGGCTGCAGCATGTCGAGCCCAGGGGGTGGCGAATCGGAGAAACGGATGAGCACCTGCCCATATTCGGCAGAGCGGGAGCGCCCCATGCGGATGGGACGTTTTTCGAGTCGTTCCCGGATATCAGCTGCCGTTGCGGCATCGATGCAATCGATTTGTCCGCAGAAGCTTTGCCCTGAGTTGAGGCTGCTGTACTCAAAAAGCTGGCTTTCAGCGGAGCGCCCGCCTTCTTTGCGGTCGATCGCCGTCTTCATGCGGTGACCGGTCTTGACCCGAATCGAGTGCTTATCCGCATCGACGAAACCGTCGCGCATTTGTTTGGGTTGCACGGTGTTGCCGTTGCCATCCTTCAATGCGCCAATATCCTGCTTGAGCGCATTGACCAGTTGGTTGTCCTTGTCCTCCTTGCGTGTGTGGAAGGTGAGCGGCACAGGCACACTGATGGGTGCCCCAGGCTTCGTGACCGGATAGGCGTTGCCGAGGGAATAGTTCCCTCTATAGACTTGCGCGGGATCAAACCAGCCGGGCTGGGATGCCAAGGCACCCAGCAGGAGCGAGCCTGGTAAATAATCGAGGCATTCGTGACCACCCTCGGTGCCGGAGCGGGCACTGACGATGAGGTCGGACTCGAGTGTGATGGTGTAGTATAGGGAAGTCATGAATGCGAGGGGTTGGCGGTTGCACTGGTAACCACGCAGCGGCCCAGGCCGCGGTGGCGGTGGGATCCAAGCTCGCGGATGAGGGGAAGCGATTGCTTCATGAAGTCGATGAGGTAATCGGGGACGTTGACTTGGGCTTCCAGGCGACAGGGCAGTGCCACCTCGATGCAGCGCAGGGTCTGGTCCTCGGCCAGTCCGTTCTTGTCTATTTTGGTAGAAGAAACGGTGCTGAACAGGTGGGCGATGGCGTTTTTGTTGCCCATCAGATTTGAGCGCAGGGCTTCGGACAAGCGGGCATCGGATACGGAGATGCAACCTGGTATGGACGCTCCGTCAGGCTCCCCGGGATCCGATTTCATTCCGAACAGGGTATCGACGTGCTGGAGTTGTTCGCTGGCGTTTGGGGCGAACTCGGCCCTTAGGTGGCAGGCCTCGCGAAGCAGTCCTTTAAGCGTGCGCCCCGGTAGGTAGGGCAGGCCATCAGCATCGCGAATGACGGCGGTGTCGATGTCGCTCGAACCGGCCATGCCCGAGCTGGCGTGCCAGTAGTTAAGCAGTTCAATATTGAGTGTGAGCGTCTGCATGGGAAAGGAGTCTCAGGATTGGGGTTGGTTGTTTGCGGTGATCGAACCTTCATCGGAGGGTTCCGAGTCGGATGTTCCTTTCTTTTCCAGAATACCCGGTGAGCAAAGGGAAATGGCGTCGTGCAGGGAGGTGTAGCCGTTGGTGAAGACTGAAATGACTGCATCCGCAGGGATGTCATGCAGTGTCCTCCAGGCTTTTTCGAATTCCTCCCAAGCGGATGGCGTTTTGGCCTTGCAGACTTCGGCAACGCGTTTCAGTCGACGGTCAGCGGGCTCCTGGCCATTCCAGGCCTCGGTGAGCACCTCGCGCATAGCGCCGCGGGGGAGTTGCCGCATCGCGGTTACGACATTCTGAAGAACAGAGATGGCGGGGGCCTCAGCAAACACTTCTGTTGGTGATCGCATCGCGGTTACGACATTCTGAAGAACAGAGATGGGGCGGGGTTCACTATCCAATGCTGCGTAGGGTTGCCGGCAGAGGAGCAGACCGCCGTTGGAAACGGTGAGCTCCCGTTTGAGTACTTCGTCAAATTCGTGGGTGGAGGAACTGCTGACCCGGTGGAAGGCAATAGCACTGTATGCTCGCTTGGATTCCTTCTTCGCGTGCTGGGTGAGCGACTCGCAGAGCTTGTAAGCAAGATGGTAAGGGAAGGAACCTTTGACGTAGGCGATACCGAGCCCGGCGGTGAGTTTGGTTTCTTTGAAAGAAACACCGGTTTCCTTCTTCAGCGCTTCCAGCTTCCGCGTGGACTGCTCTTCGAAGTTCTGCAAAAAGGATTTGGAAAACTCAAGCGCGTCGCTGGCTCGAATGACGAGCGTGAGGTCATCGCCCGCGCAGAGGATGGGGCGGAAGGGATACTTGTTGAGATGCTTCCATTTCTCCAACAGCGGAGCGATAGCGGTCTTTACTGCCTCGCGGGTGGCGGAATCGATGGCTTTGGAGAAGGCTGGGTAGAATTTTTTCGCCTTCTCGTTGTCCTTCTCCAACTCGCCGCCCTTTGCGTTCAGACCCATCAGCAACTGCCCGAGCCCATTGCCATCGGCATGGATGACGGCGAGGTAGGAGCCCTCAGTCGCGATTTGCTCAAAATCGAGCGGGAATTTATTGTAGAGGCTCTCATCAAGCTTGAAACCATCGGGCAGGAGGGTCTTGAGGGTTGCCATGGCCTTTCTTGAAGCAAGCTGTTTTGCCTCTTGTGCAGCATCGATGGCTTCTTTATCTTTGCTGAAACCGACCGCGGGTTGACCGGTGCGCTGTGCGCGTGCGGTAAGCGGGTTGGCTTGGGGCATGGATGCAGGGACGCAGTTGCGCTCGTGGATGAGTTGAATCTCAGCTTTGCGGATGGCCTCCATGAGAGATTGCTTCTCATCTTCATTCCAGTCAACGATGGTCTGGACCACCTGTAGGCCGGGGGCATGTTGAGCAACCACCATTGGCCACCATGCGGCAAGGCGCTCGGCATCGGCGCGGTCGTGAAAGAGGTAACGTGCCTGGCTCGCGGCTGCGGTGAGCATGGTGTAGGCGTCTTTTTCGATGCCGAGTTTCTTGAGAAGCTCGCCGAGCAGGCAATCGTCGTAACGGTTGGCAAGTTGATCAGCCAAGCGGCTGGCTCCGATCATCTCGCGGAGCTTGTTGCCGGTCATGACATATTGCTGGATGCCGCGTGCGGCTGTGAACCAAAGGGCTTTTGTAGGCATGGATTTTATTGGTGGAAGGGTTACAGAAAGGATAAAAGGACCATAAGCGGAAGAATTCCGGAAAAATCGCATTAACACATCCAGCAGGTGGGTATGGTTCCACCGTCAAGCAGGCAAGTGCCCACGGTCGAAAGGATGAGGGATGGCATGTCCGGTTTACGAATTGGGGATCGACAAACAGAATAAAAACACGTGCACTAAAATAGATGCTGGTTGGGGAATGAGCAAACTGAAAATGTTTCTGCCCTTCATTATGGGTATCAATATTCCCTGTTGATGATGACACACGGTGGAGTCGCAAATGGATCCGGTTCTCGAAATGGCAGAGGCGATGGCTGGAAAGGGATCACCAGAACCCGCTCGGCTGCTTGTAGACGATCCGGTTGCACTTCTGATCGGATCAGATCATTTTATCGAATTTCTGATACCATTCCGGAATTCTGCTTTCCCGGACCCTTTACTAGAACAGCGTAACAATACATAACACTACCATGATTCTCATTGGCAACAGCTTCCCTCTGTCCCTTATCAGACGATATGTCACCATCCGTCCCGGCTCACTCATGGATCTGCGCGAGCGCATCATGAGTGGAGAGCGGGTGTATTCGTTCTGGGGGCATACCAACACGCTTGCCCACGCCGAAGCAATCACGGGATGTGCACTGAAACCGGAGTCCGATCGGCCGGCTCTCACCCTGTCACCGGATTCATTCCCTGTTTACGCCGGTAATACCTTTGATGAATGTTGGGTGATTTCGCCTGAATATGAGTCCGGTTTCCGGCCCCGCATCGGGGAGGAAATCGATGCCTCCCGCATTCAGGGGTGGCAGGTGCTCCGGATTCAATGGCCCACCGATCCGGATGAGGGGGTTCTCAGTTGAAACAGGTACCCCACCATCCCGCTGGCATGCACCTGATACTGGAGCGCGCGATCCTTCACTTTCGGGCAAATCCATCCATCGCACCGGGCGAGTACCCTTGTCCTGCCCTTCGTGGGCTTCTTGGATGGATGCTTGCCGCACACCCTGACATGGAGGCCCGGGAGTTTCTTGCCCAACGCTTCCATCCCGAGTCTCCGGCCATTCCATCCTGGACTATGTGGTCGGACTGGTCGGAATCCCTGCCGCCCGATGTGTTTTCAGTGCAGGTCTCATGCTGCGGTCCCACCGCCCGGGATGATCTTCGCTGCATCGTCGAGGCCCTTTCCCGGGATTATATCCCTCTCAAAACATCACATGCCGCACATGCCCTTCATTTGCTCGACGCATCCGGTTTCAGGAGTCACCTGATCCCGGCACCGGATCTCCATCCTCTTTGGAAAGGCACGCACGAGCCCGTCACTCTTCACTGTATCAGCCCCATTTTCCTGCGATCCGGAAACGCAACCATCGGACCCGAAGAATTCTCCATTAACGGCCTGATAGAGTCGATTCGGGTGCGTTTTGGCCGACTGTCAGGAACCCCGGTAAGGGATTTGCCCCCTGCGGGACGGGTCGAGGCACTTTCGAATAATCTGAGCCAAGTGTTCTTGTCGCTTCCCATAGGAAAAAACAGACGGGATATCACCCCGCTCTTTGGTACCGTCACCTTCCGTCCCCTTGATCCACTCTCTCTCGGATGGCTTTCTATCGGGGAAGCGATAGGTGCTGGAGGCTCAGTCTCATTCGGATTAGGTGCTTATGCTCTTGTTCATGAGGCCGGGCTTGGCGAGTAGAACAGCCCACACGAATCCGTTTTTCTCAAATGATACCCAAGCCCATTTGGCTACGCTCATGACCAAGCCGACATCCTTCTTCAAAGTAGGGGGAGATGAGGTTAGCCACAAAAATCACAAGAACACAAGAGTATGATGGGGAGATGGGTTGAAAGAAGAGGCGGCTCACCGGGGACGGTTCGCCCTACCTTGGTGCGGGAGATTTCAATGCCTATGGGAGGGCTGTGTCCCCGGAGGCTGCGGCTTCAGCCGTAGCCTTCTTAAACGTTGACAGAGGAGTTCGCGATCAAGGCCGTTGCCCTCTTGTGGTGGGGAGCATCCTTGCTCGCCATTCGAGGGAGGAAAGATTGGATCAAGAGGCGCGAGCAGGGATGCTCCCGGTACTTTGGCTATCCGATCCGGGGCAGCTGCCATACTGCTTACCAGCAGATCACATCCCCGTGCTCGCAAGGGGCGGGTTGGCCAAGCGAGATCGTTCTCGCGCTGCAGTTGGCGCACAGGCTGTAGATGCGCACCGAGTCGCACATCATGTCGAGGCGGTCTTCGATCTCCCGCCAGACGATCGGCATGCGTTCGGGCTGGAGCTCCACTTCGAAGAGGGAGAACTGGATGCGCAGACCCACGCTTTCGAGGTAGCGTGCCAGCCGTGCCCGGCGGCGGTCGCCATCGGGAGTGGAGGGGATGTCGTAGGCGATCACAAATCTCATACTAAAAGGTCGTGGCATCGTCCATACAAGGTGGAGTGTAGTCTTCCAGACATCCTTTCGCCGCACAGGCGCGGAACCGTTCGATCGACTTCAGCAGGATGCTTCCGCCAGGACGGTAACCCGCGTGTTCGCCATCCGGGTCGGAGGCGGTGGTGTTGCTCCACTCGACCAGTTCCTTCACAAAGATTGCGCGGGCATCGCGGGTCAGGCGTATCCCGTTTACTCCAAGATCCGCGGAGTAAAAGTTATCGGCATTGAGTCGCTTGAGATTGAACTGCCGCCACACGAAACGGTCAGCCAGCATGGGCCGGAAAGGTTCTATGAGATCGAGTGCCAGCCCGGGCCGGCGGGGCTCCGCCCCGTGTAGAAACGAGATGTAGGGGTCCAGCCCTGCCGATTCGCACAGCGCATGCACCCGGTTGGTGAGGATGGCGTAAGCATAGGAAAGGGCGGCATTCGGCGGGTCGAGCGGCGGCCTGCGATTGCGTCCCGTAAAGGCCGTCCACTTGGGCAGCAGGTAGCTCCCCAGCAGCGAGAAATACGCGCGGGCGGCGGCTCCCTCGTAGCCCATGACGCCATCGATGTCGGTCGCGGATTCGAGTGACTTCAGGATCGAGGATAGGGTCAGGATGATGTCGCCCGCCCGGTCATTCGTGTGGTTTTTCTGAAATC
>JAPXRV010000048.1:0-25118 GCA_033813415.1 Opitutales bacterium
GGTTCTTGTTCATCGGCTCGCGATTTTATCCTAGCCTTCCTCCCCCGGATCAGTTACCCTTTCCGAGTTGGCTTCAGATGGTAGTCTCTTTCATATTGCTATGTTCTGGTATTCCTACAGGGGACTTCAACCCCGTTAACTTCACGCCCATGCTGAGCACACACAAGACGACGCAGTCAACGTCGATTCACGCTCCACTCCGTGATACACCTTTACGTTCTGCAGAATAAGATGAAGAGAATATTTTTGGAACAACCCAAACGTCTCAACTCATGGGAAAAAGGGGAAATACATCGAATTTTGTCTAAAATCGCGAAATCCCCGCATCCCAAATCCTATACTTTTGTCGATTCAAAAGATAAAGCGGATCTCATTGTAATATTGGAATCAGCTTCTTTCAAATGTCACAGTGACCTGGATTACTACAGGGGTATGATTGACCAGTGGTCTAATCACAAAATGGTCTTAGTTATCAATTACGAGGACGCACCTCCCGGATCATTGCCAGGCGCCTATTCTTCTCTCGAATCCTTTCGGTTTGATCCCGTTTTGCATATATCGTGGCCTCATATGAAGTTTCCAAACGAACACATTGTTGAGTTTAATAATCATATTAACTCCGAACATGCATTCTTGTTTTCATTTGTGGGTTCCAGTAGTCACCCTATAAGGTGCAAGTTGTTCGATATGTATGAAGACAAGTCGACCAACATTTTCGTAAAAGAAATCAAAAAATGGTACAACCATGATATCTCCGAAAAAATTAGCTATATTAACGTTATTAAAAAGAGTGCATTTGTTCTTTGTCCGCGGGGAATTGCGTCATATTCACATCGGATATTGGAGGTATTGGCGTTGGGGCGTGTTCCTGTAATTATCGCAGACGATTGGGTTCCATTTAGTATCGAAGAAGAAGACTATTACATCAGAATTCCTGAAAAGGATATTTGTAGAATAGAAGAGATATTGAAGGAAGAATTACATCGTTACAGACAACTGCAGTTCAATTCTCATGAAATATACAACAAATACTTCAGAGATGATATTCGGCATACGATTGCCTTCGAAAAACTTGTTGAGCTTTCCGAAAGAATACCAATTCATGTTGATAGAAAATTCCTATTCGATCGTCTGCGATCGAATGAGTTTCATCGAATCAATGGTTGGCTGATTGGTCAAAGATTTACTCGATTGCTAAGGAGACGATGGAGGCAACTACAGGGACTTCGCCCCTTCCGAGCCTCCTCCTGACTTTGGCGAGGTAAATGAAAAGGAATTAACCACTGACAGGACTTCCCATGGCAACCGAAACAGGAACGAACATGATTCAGTTCTCAAACACTGCCTTGCGCGCGATGGCCACATCCTCGGCGACCTGATCACGGATAAGGGCCCAGTGGAACAGGTTATCCGGGTTGGCGTCGAAAGAATTGTGGTTGTAGTGAGTTAAAGGCATATCACGATAGATCGGGCGGGTGATCCGGATCAGCTCATCCCAGTGGGCAAGCGCGGCTTCAAGGCAAACGATGGCCTCCGCTTTGTCAGCATCCTCACCCGTTTTCCGAAAACGCTCCAGCGCAACCGCCCCTCTGAGCTTGTCGGCAAGATGAAACCCGAGTTGAGCCCATGCCAGGACATCGGAGACCTCGTATCGGAGGGAGGCATTTCCTGAGGTGTCGATCGATCCGACCAGGCGAAGGGCCTCGGCGTTATCGCGATCCAAATCATCCGCCAGCATAAGGGGCGTCACCCGTTCACCGGAAAACGATCCACCCTTGGCTATCGTGTCCACGTATTCGGACACCGATACGTAGTCCGGATCCATGGTTGGCTGGTTGATCAAACGATCCACCGAAATGTAGCGGGTCTGCTCCCCCTGCAAGGCCAGCATTCCTTCACTGTAAAGCGTGAAATCCCAGCTCGATTCATACAGACTGGCGATCCGCAATTGGGTTGACGACGCCAACGCGTAGGCTTGAAGCAGGTCGCGGGCACTCTCCCCGTAACGCCGGACGAACCCGGCCTGAAACACCGAATCCGGCGTCTCCGGATCATACATCAGTCGCCCCCAAAGTTTATAGAAAAGCCACTGGCGTTCGAATGCCCATGTCCAGTTCACCGGTTGCTCAAGTGCCGTGAAATAGTCCTTTCCGGGAATATAGGTATCCGATCCAATGAAATACCCGCCCACGTAATCCTGCGCTGCATTCATCGCGATGTGGCTACGGATGAAATCGGGCACCCCCCAACGGAGCGCGAAAAAGTCCTCATTGCGCGCCATCCATGTCACCTTGTAGTTGCCCGGCTTGGGGTTAAAATAGGTATCGCCCAGCTTTCCGCCATGCACCTTTACGAGCTTGGGCGTCGAATGCGCATGAGACCAATTGAACTTCATCTCGACCCAGATTGGTCCCTCAAAACTATCCCCCAGGCGCTCCATGGCATCCCGGGTCACCCATTCCACATCACGGCCCACACCCGGATCCGAGGAAGTGCCCGAAGAAAACGGAACCCGGTGGATCAAACGGCTCCGGCGGTTGGCATTCAGCATCCCGGCGACAATCACATCATCCATCCACGCCTGACGCTCAAGTGGAGTCATGCCCGCCATGCCCTCTCCGTGGGACAAGCCGATGCCATCCAGATCCGGATAAGTCTCCAGCATCTGCGTCACACACTCCCGCGTGTAGCGGCGGATGAGCTCCGAAGGATCTCCTTGCACATAGTAGTGCGGGTAGAAATTCTGTTTCCCAACCCCATGGGCCTCCGCAAACTCCCGGCTGACAAAAATGCTCCAGCTCACAACATAGGTGTCCAATCCACGTTCCTTCGCCATCCGGAAAACCTCACGGTAGAAGTGTTGCCATTCCGCAAGTTCCCCATCCGACCATGGACAGGCCTCCGGAAAATGCTTTGGACGGAACATGAATGTGTAGGGATGCAGGTTCCACAGGCTGATTGCGTTAAATCGGTTCTCCACCATCTGATCGAGAAACGCCTCCCAGAATGCCAAATCACGCACCGTCTCAAAGTGTTGCTCCAGAGAGCTGCTCTGCCGATACGGTTCCCACGGCAGGTTGAATTTGATCCCGCGAAATGAGAGATGGGCTTCCTCCTTCCAACCTTCAACCCCATCCAATCCCGCTCCATTTTCCAGAACCTCGGCCAAAGCCAACGCACCATAGATCATCCCCCGATCATCTCCACCATAGACGGTGATGACCCTTCCCTCCGGAATCACCTCAAATGACTCCGGTTTGTAGCGTTTGGAATGCACCGCCAGGCTAACCATCCGGTCGTAGCCACGCGGATCTGTTTGCAGCTCGTAACCCTGCCCAGTCAACGCCTTTCCAAGTTTACCAGCCGCATAGGACTCCTGCGGGGACTCCACATCATAGAGCAGGTAAACCCTTTCGCCTCCATAGACCACAAGCGCTGCGAGGACCGACACGAGAATCAGGAGCTTTTTCATACCCATTACTCCGACACAAACGCCGGAAAACGGCAAACCAAATGCCCGGCTCGAGACCCGATTGTTGTCCAGCATTTGTTGAGGTTGTAGGGGGGAGCGGGGCAATAACCAAACCCTCAAGGGGAAGCCTTCCACGGCCCTTGTCCGCGATCTGACCGCCCCACTTGTATTGTGCCTCCCATCGGATATCATCCATTTTACCTATGGCAAATATTCCCCGCCCAAACTCTTCCCAAATCGTCGACGGTGTGGACCGGGCACCGGCCCGCTCCATGCTTAGGGCAACCGGCTTTTCGGATGAAGACTTCACCAAGCCACAAATCGGCGTGGCAAGCACGTGGAGTGACCTCACCCCGTGCAACATGCACATCCATGAACTCGCGGAACATGCCGCAAGAGGCATCAACGAAAACGGAGGGAAAGCGGTCACATTCGGAACCATCACGATATCGGATGCGATATCCATGGGCACCAAGGGCATGCGGTACAGCCTCGTGTCAAGAGAGGTGATCGCGGACTCGATCGAAACCGTTTGTGCGGGCGAGGGCTTCGATGGTCTGATCGCCATCGGTGGATGCGACAAAAATATGCCGGGGTGCATGATGGCCATCGCACGGCTCAATCGTCCCGCAGTCTTTGTTTACGGAGGAACCATTCTCCCCGGCTTTTCACCCTCCGACAAGGAAAACCATCATGCGCTCGATATCGTGTCTGTATTCGAAGCCATCGGCAAACATGCGAAGGGAGAAATCGATGATGCGCAACTCAAGGAGGTTGAGACATGCGCCATCCCCGGTGCCGGATCGTGCGGCGGGATGTATACCGCAAACTCAATGGCCAGCGCCATTGAAGTGCTTGGGATGAGCCTGCCCGGCAGCAGCGCTCAGCTCGCCATTTCCAAAGACAAACGCATGGACTGCCAGGCGGCGGGAGCCGCAGTCCTCAAGATGCTCCAACTCGGCATTACCCCACGTGACATCCTCACCCGAAAGGCCTTTGAGAATGCGATCGCGGTAGGGATCGCATTGGGCGGATCCACCAATATCATCCTGCACCTTCTCGCGATTGCCCACTCGGCTGGAGTGGATTTGAACATCGATGATTTTGCACGCATCGGGGAAAAAGTACCCTTGCTATGCGACCTGAAGCCATTCGGACGTTACCACATGAGCCACCTCATCCGGATCGGGGGCATTCGCCCGATGATGAAGCTCCTGCTCGGAAAAGGATTGCTTCACGGCGATTGCATGACCTGCACCGGCGATACCATCGCCGAATCCCTTGCCTCCACTCCTCTCTACCCGCGCTATCCGGAGGAACAGGATATCGTTCGCCCTTGGGACAATCCGCTCAAATCGTCATCCCACCTGCGTGTGCTGCGGGGCAACCTCGCACCCGGTGGAGCTGTCGGAAAAATCACTGGAAAAGAAGGTCTGTATTTCAAAGGAACCGCCAAAGTGTATGAGGGAGAAGAGGAAGCCCTTGCCGGGATTCTTCGCGGGGACGTGAGTGCGGGGGATGTGGTTGTCATCCGCAACGAAGGGCCGGTGGGAGGACCCGGCATGCGGGAAATGCTCTCGCCAACCAGCGCGGTTGCCGGGCGCGGCCTGATCCGTGAAGTCGCGCTGATCACAGATGGGCGCTTCAGCGGAGGCTCCCATGGATTCGATGTCGGGCACATCACACCGGAAGCCGCAGTGGGCGGCCCCATCGCCATCGTGAGAGACGGCGACACCATCGAAATCGACGCCATCCGCAACACGATTGAGCTCCTGATCCCCGAACAGGAATACAGCCAGCGCATGGCAAACCTTCGCACGCCGCCACCAAAAGAGACGAGAGGGGTCCTTGCAAAATACGCCCGACTGGTCTCCTCAGCAAGCGAGGGAGCCGTGACAGACAAATACCTCAATTTCCGGCTTGCTTCGCCATTGTGACTGGTCTCAGCATACCCGCGAGTCTCATCCGGGAACATGTTCCGAGTCCGCGGGTGCAGACGATATGTGTGTATCGCATGGCATATGGACATCCAGTTGCTCTCAGCGGGAGATCGCGAGTTATTCTCCCGGTATGTATCGCCTATCGCACGTCCGGTATCCGACATGAGTTTCGCCAATCTTTTGATGTGGCGGGACGTCTACGACATCCGTTGGGGCGAATGGGATAATCACCTCTGTGTGTTCAGTATCGGCGGGGAGGAGCCGAGCCTGTTTTTCCCCCCAATTGGAAATGGATCTCCCGCGCGGGCTCTCGATGCATGCCGCGAGGTAATCCGCACATGCGGGCACCACCGTCTGGCGATCGAAATCGTCCGCGAAGAAGAACTCGACTATCTTCCGGGCGCGACGCTCACTCCCAGGAGTGGGGACTACGTCTACGAAACAAGCCGCCTCATCTCGCTTGAAGGTCGCGCCCTTTCGCACAAGCGGCAAAACCGGAATGCATTCGTTCGCAAAAACCCGGGTATCCGTATCGAGCCCTACCGTGCATCCCTGCACCGCGATGCCTGTGTGGAGTTGCTCGAGCGATGGAACCACCGCGACTCCGATGATCCGGAACAGGAGGTCTGTATCAAACGCAAACAGGAGACCGCTGCGGCCACCTGTCTACTGGACTTCTCAGAGGAGCTTGCCCTTCCGGGAATTGTGCTTTTCGTGGGGGACCAACTTATCGGAGTAACCATCGGAGAATCACTCACACCTGACACTTTTGTAAGCATCATCGAGAAAACCGACCGACAGTTTGCATACTCTGCGCAGTACATTTTCAGCGAGTTCTGCGCCCGCTGCTGGTCACACACCAAATGGTGCAATGCCTGCGACGACTGGGAAGTCCCGGGACTGGCCCACGCCAAACAAAGTTACGACCCTGCGTTCCGCATCCCCAAGTGGAGGGCGATACTGCCACCCTGAAGCCAACTTCAGGGATCACTTCGGGTTTCCACAAGACCGACCGAAATCAACCGTCAGCCGGATACCTTGGTCTTCACGATTGACCACCCCAACCTGAACACCAAAAGCGGACAGGATCTGCTTTGCAACGGCTGGAGCCAAACCGAGATCGCCTCCCGGAAATAAAGCCTGCTCGATCGCCATGACCTCGAAAAAGGAAGGACACAGGTCACCGGGGATCGTCGCTCCATCACTGTCGATCCAGAGACTCCGGACCCCGTTCCCTTCCGACCAGCCCACCCTGACTTCCCCATTACGGACAGCAAACTTGATCGCGGTTTCTATCAAAGCATTGAATGCAGTCACCAGCAGATCAGGATCGCAGAATAACTCATAGCCGTCGTCCTCCTGAAGAACCAGCGCGGTCGCCTGAGTCTGTGTGAGAGGGATCAAGGGCCCGGTGGCACGCAGGATCAGACTTCGCACCCGATGACCCGCGGAGACTCTCGGCGAGAGGGTCTGAAGATTGATCTGAGTGAGAATCGTGGCATGATCCACAATATTGACGAGCTTCCGGTGGGATGCCCAAAACATGTTGCGGTAGTTGCTGAGCTCTCCCTCTGGAATCTGATCACGCTTAATAAGGTCATCAAACAACTCGAGACCGACCATCGGGGTGCGCAACTCGTGGGAAATCAGGCGCAGAAAATCATTTTTCGCCTTATCCAAGGCATCCAAGCGTTGATGCAATTCCTTCAACTCTTCCAACGCGCAATTCAACTCAGCCGTCCGCGCTATTACCCGGTCTTCCAGGTCAGAGTTTTGACGGATCAGTGAACGCTGAAGATCCAGCATCTTGAGATGGGTGTTCACACGGGCCACAACTTCGGCCGGGTCCACAGGCTTCGAGACGTAGTCCACCGCCCCCAACTCAAAAGCGATAACCTTGTTGAATGACTCTCCAATTCCGCTCACAAACATCACCGGAATGTGTGCGATCTGCGGGTCACTCTTCATTCTTTTGCACAACTCATAGCCATCCATTACCGGCATGTGAATATCAAGCAAAGCCATATCCGGAGCCGCCGCATGGATGCTCTCAAGCGCCAACTCGCCATTGAGAGCGGTGCGAACCCGGAACCCTTGCTCGCGCAGAATCCTGCTCAATACATCGAGGTTCGCCGGATTGTCATCCGCGATCAGAAGAGTGTGGGGTTGTGGGTCCATAATTCAAGAATGAGGGTTGATCAAAACAGGTCAGGACGAAAAGAGGTTACGTATATGATCGAACGAATAGGATTCGAGATAAGCGGAAATTGCTGCCGAGACATCAGGAGCCATTGAAATCTCCCGATGAATGAATCCCGAAAGCTCATCCCGGTCTCCGATCACAGCCAGCTCGCACACACGCCTCCGGACGGAAGCCGGAACATGGGAAAAATGACCCGGGGACAGCGTGATAAGATCCTGGGGCAGCAAGCTGCCATCCTGATCAAAACAAAACTCAACACCCGTTAACCGTTGGATCAGACTCAGCAGTTCCTGCTCGTTAAACGGCTTCGCCACAAATCCATCTGCCCCTTTTCCCAACATCTCGGTCTTTTCCTCTGGCATCGCGCTGGCACTGATCGCGATGATCCGGATGCCCGATGTCGTCGGGTCGCCGCGCAGTTTCCCGGTCGCCTCAATCCCACCCATTTTCGGCATCACCACATCCATAAGGATCAACCCTGGACGCCATGATTGGGCTTTCCGGATGGCCTCCTCTCCGTTGTGGGCGCTATCACACACAAAACCCAGAGGGGTAAGCATGCGCACCAGAATATCGATATTGGCTTCCTGATCGTCAACCACCAGGACCCGGAAGCCTTTACTGTTAGGACTCAATCCGGAAACCGGACGCAACTCCACATCATACTTCGATTCCGGTTGTTCCGCCTTACTCGTCAGAAAATGGAAAGTGAACACACTACCTTTTCCCAATTCGCTTTCAGCGCTCACGTTACCCTTGAGCATCTGAGCGCACTGTCGACTGATTGCCAACCCGAGTCCGGTCCCCCCTTCTGTTGATCTCGCCCCCCTAACCTGCTCGAAACTTTCAAAAATCAAATCCAAATGATCGGCGGGAATACCGATACCGGTATCGGATACACGGATTTGCACCTGAGTGTCGAGCAGCTCAGTGTCATCGGTGCGGATCCGGGGAATCGAGATAGCCTCTGCATCCACCGACACACCGCCTTCACGGGTGAACTTGATCGCGTTGCCGATGAGGTTCACCAAAATCTGACGGATCATCTTCGCATCCGAACTCACATACTGAGGGAGCGTTGGAGACTTCGAAAACATCAGCGACAAACCCTTGCTTTTTGCCCGCTCCGACATCACGACACTCACGTCATCCAGAAGGGCATAGAGGTCCAGGGCATCTTCATCTGGCTTGACCTTCCCGGCTTCAATCTTGGACATCTCCAACACATCATTGATGATCTCCATCAGGTGAGCTCCCGCCTTGGTAATCGCCCGCAGACTCCTGAGCTGATCGGGATTGAGGTTCCGGTCCTTCAGCAACAGACTCGAATACCCGATGATCGCATTCATCGGAGTCCGGATCTCGTGGCTCATGTTGGCCAAAAAAGTGCTTTTTGCCCGATTTGCCGACTCCGCCTGATCCTTCGCTTCGACCAACTGTTCATCCGATTCCTTGCGCAAGAGGATGTGAAGAAAAATCTGCCCCAGAGTGGTCAGAAGTGCGAGTTCATCCTCGCTCCATTCCCGTTTGGATCCAACAGAATACAGGCCAAGCGCACCGAGCACCCTCCCCCGGTCACACAAGGGAACTTCAACCCACGACTGAATCCCCATGCCAAGCAACCGTGCCCGATTCCCGTCGGACAAATCCGTGGATTCTTCAACCGATCCGATCACCATGGCTTCCCCTTGATGAAACCCGCCACCGAGAACGGGGTCACCGCGATCCACAACCCAGCTATCCGGATCAGTGAAACCTGCATTCCCGTCCGGGCCTTCCCACGAGTAAACGGGTTTCAACTCGCTGGAGTTCTTCTGTCGCAGAAGGATATGCCCGCCGCTGGCCTCAAAAAACCGAACCGTCCGCCCAAGCGCTTCCCGGATACCCTCGCTCAGTCCCTCTCCTTTCAATTGCACAAACGGAGATACAACGCCTGACACCAGCCGTTCACTCTCCACCTTTCTGCGAAGCCGGCTCTCGGCGGCATGGGTCTTGACCACCTCGCGCTTCAACCGCCGGTTCCAGTAGGCAAACAACAGCGCAATCACGACCAATGGTATGACGATCCGCAACAGCAGCACGTAGTCAAAGCGGGACCGAACATTCACCGACATCCACTGCCGGAGGATGGCATTGCGGTCATCGACCCGCATCGCCCCGATCGCCTTGTCCAGCAAGTCACGCAATTCCGGATCAGAAGACCGGACCCCGAACCCGAGTTGATACCTCCAGTCAGTATGACCGGTCACCCGGATATCCGTCATTCCTTCGTTTGCTATCGAATAACTGGTCGTGAGAATACTACCGATGTAGGCGTCGGCCTTTCCGTGCTGCAGCATGCGCAGCGCATCCGCGACTCCCGGAACCATGCGAATGCTGATTTGCGGGTGGATCCCCCTCAGCCGGTCCGGAACCGTTTCTCCATCCACGGCGACCACCACCGCATCCTTCAACTCCGGCAATGACCCGAAGGGCTTGCCCTCCTTAGGGGTGAAAATGACCAATGGCAAGTCGACTACCGGTTGGCTGTATAGAATGCCTGAACCGCCGCTTGCTCCGATTTCAACCCCGGCGAGAAGGTCGATCTGCCCCTCAGCCAACAGCTCGACTCCGTGCTGAATCCCTTTCATCGAAACTCCCTCGACATTCATTCCGAGGATCCGCGTGAGCTGACGCAAATAATCGGCGGCCAATCCGACACTCAGCCCTTGGTCATCGACCGTGCTCACCGGGGGATGTCGGGCAGGAAAGGCGGCTCTCACCACAGGATGGGAGTCCATCCATTCCAGTTCCCGCTCTGTGTATGGAATGGACGGCGGCATATCCGCATAGCGCTCAACAATCTCAGCCTTCGTCTCATCGCTAAACGTTGCAAGATACTTATCGAGAATCGACGCCAACTCAGGGTAGTCCTTCCTAACCCCTATACGCATCTCGTTATCCCGCAGACGGGCCACACCAGTGGAGCGAATGCTGGTCAGCACATGGGCACGCTGCAGATAGGACACACTGGCGGAATTCCCCACATAGGCATCGGCTTCCTTTTGAGAGACTGCCATCAGCGCATCCAAGGTATTCTCGACCAGCTGCACCTTCACATCCGGATAGTGTCGCTTCAGATACGACTCCGTGGAGTAGGACGCTTCCACCGCGACACGCTTGCCACGCAATTCCTCAAGACTCCTACACGGTGGTGCATCCACATGCACCACGATCGCATTCGGCACATTAAACACCCATCCAGTATAAAGCAGGTGTTGATCCCGCTCGGGAGTGCGCACTATCCCGGGGCACATATCCACCTGCCCCGCCCATAGCATGCGTTCCAACTCATCCCACGGACCATGAATCAACTCCAGATCAAATCCAGCCCGATCTGCAAGCAAGCGAACCAAATCGGCGTGGATTCCCACATACTGGCCGTGGGCATCCACGTAATCGAATGGAGGCCAATCCCGCAAAGCAGCCACTCTAATGACTGGATGATCTGCCAACCATTGTTTCTCTTCTTTGGTCAAAACCACTTTTTTTGAAGGAATCCGAGCTTCGCCAAGCCAACGTCTCAGGATAGCGGCTTGAGTCCCACCGTCCATCGCCTCCAACGCCTTGTTGATGATCCGATGGAGCACTGGCCAGTCGCTCCGCACTCCCATGTATTGCTCAAAACCAGTCGCATCATAGGAACCCGCCACTTTCAAGTTGGTGATTCCATTCGCATGCGACAGATAGTCGGTAGCGCCCAGGATTCCAACAAACACATCGGACTTCCCCAAGGACACCGCCAGAAGCGCCTCCAGAGGTGACTGATAGTGATGCCCATTCAGATCGGGGAAATCCTGGATCACCCGTTTGGAAGATGCGTAATTCGAAACCAGCGCAACCGATACAGTTCCTCCTGCCAGATCCCGCACCTCCATTGCAGGCATGTCCTTCCGCGTAACAATCACAAGTGGGGTCCGGATATAGGGCTCCGAAAACAACAGGAAATCCTCCCGGTCCGGAGACTTCACAATATTCGTCACAAGGTCGAGATCGCGGGAACCTGCCTGCTCGAGAACCTGAGTCCACGTCAACCCGGGAACCGGTTCAAAGCACAAGCCGGTCTTTTCTCCGATCCACTCAAGGTAATCCAGCGACACTCCTTCATAACCCAGACTCCGATCACGAAAACTATAGGGCGGATAATTCGGATCCACCCCGACCCGGATAACCGGATGGTCCCGGACCCATTCCACCTCCTCGTCACTCAGAAAGTCATGCCCGGCCAATCGCTCCGAAGCAACAGTCCAACTCAAAAGCAACAGCAAACCCATCCTGACGGAAATCATGAGCTCGCGGGCCATATTTTTCGGTGGAGGTTCGGAAGCAACAGAATCAAACAAGCTGCATATTGAATGCCACTGTCATCAAATTGCAATCCGTACAAAGAGTTTGATTTCAATCGGAAATACGAAATCCGCACAGCGCGAATTGGAATCACGGCTTGCATCCACCGACCATATGCACCTTTTTTTCCATCATGATCCGAATCGTTTTTGTAGCGGCTTCACTCCTCTTTCTGGCAATTGCGTGGATCGCGGGACCTGAAAGCAGTCATACCAGTCTTTTCTACCTGCTGTCGTATGGATTCGGAGGATGGTTCGGCTTGGTTTCCGCCCTGCGTTCTTTGGCCGGAAAAGAGGTCGACATCGATCTCCTCATGATTCTTGCAGCACTTGGTGCAGCCTGGATTGGGGCCCCTGCCGAAGGCGCTCTCCTCTTGTTTCTGTTTTCGCTTTCCAACGTGTTACAGGAATACGCAATCGGTCGAACCCACCGGGCAATCGAATCGCTCGCGAAACTCAAACCGGCATCCGCCCGAAAACTCACGAACGGCTCCGATCCCGTCAACTGCCCGTTGGAGGAAATCCAGATCGGCGATCAAATACGGGTGATTCCTGGCGACCTTATTCCGTTGGATGGACATGTGATCTCCGGAGACAGTTCAGTCGATGAAAGTCCGGTCACCGGCGAGTCTGTTCCAGTGAACAAGGCAGCCGGATCCCGGGTTTTCGCGGGGTCGTTGAATCAGAATGGCAGTCTTACCATCCGGGTAGACCGCGAGGCCTCGGATTCCACCCTTTCCCGGATGATCGCGCTGGTGGAGCACGCAAGGGAACAAAAAGCCCAGACCCAGCGGGTGCTTGAGGATTTCGAAAAGCACTATGCGGCGGGAGTGATTCTCTTCACGCTCCTGCTCATTGCAGTGATTCCCAAACTGTACGGCGTCACCTTCAACGAAGGATTCTATCGGGCGATAACGGTCATGGTTGTGGCCTCACCGTGTGCGCTCATCATCAGCACCCCAGCATCGATCCTCAGCGCGATCGCACGCGGAGCCCGCTGCGGAATCCTCTTCAAAGGAGGAGTCCCACTGGAGAGAGGCGCACGGATCCGTGCCATTGCATTCGACAAGACCGGCACACTCACACAGGGAAAAGTGAAACTTCAAAAGATCGTCGTATACCACCCGGATCAATCGGAAGACGAAATTCTGTCACTTGCTGCCGCTGTTGAGTCGCATTCCGAACACCCGCTGGCCCGGGCGATCGTGGACGAGGCGCGTGCGCGAGGCATCGCCATGCCAGAACTCGAATCATTCGAATCCACCCCCGGAAGAGGAGTCACCGCGATATTGAATGGGAGAAAGCTGTGGGTTGGGAGAAGCTCCTGGCTCAAGGAACTCGGGATCGCGATCGCTCCGGAAAGGTGGGATGAGTTGCGTGGCTTTCAGGATGAAGGGTTCACGGCAATCGGGATCGCAGAATCCAACGCAGAGGGCTCCACTGAGCTCCTCGCATGGATCACCCTATCCGATTCCATCCGGCCCGATGCGGCCAAAACGCTCCGTCAGCTTCGCAAGTCGGGCATCCGCGAGATCGCCATGCTGACCGGAGATAACGCGCGCGTCGCCCGACGGATCGCATCCGAACTTGGCATCGACACATGGCATGCCGCATTGCTTCCCGAGGATAAGGTCAAACTCATTCGCGACCTCAGCAGCCGGACCGATATCGCCATGGTGGGTGACGGCACCAACGACGCACCCGCCCTCGCAAGCGCCAACCTTGGGATCGCAATGGGAGCGGCCGGAAGCGACGTGGCCCTCGAATCAGCCGACATTGTGCTTATGGCGAGCGACCTCAACAAGCTGCCACTCGCGTTGAGTATCTGCAAAGCCGCACACCGTATCATCTTGCAGAATCTTTCTTTCGCATTGGGCATCATTGCCATCATGGTCTTACTCACGCTGCTCCTGCCCATCTGGGGTATCGAAGTTCCACTCCCTCTCGGCGTGATCGCCCACGAAGGTGGCACCGTGTTGGTTTGCCTCAACGGACTCCGCTTGCTGGTCGGATGGCACCGCTGAAGGAGAAAGGAGTCTAGCCGGAGCTTTGGGCCCTCATGCCGACATGATTACCCGATGCGTCAAACCCGTGATGGAAACACGGACCACCTCTAGGGTGAGACAGCCGAATACTGGAGAGTGTGGTCCGGATCGTCAGGGTCCTGCGCAGATACCGTGAATTCAATGGTTTCACCGACTCGCAAGGTCAGGTTCCCGATCGGAGACAACACCGGCAACTGATTGGTGTTCACCAGCGTCTCTTCACTCATTCCGCTAAGGTTCATGGATCCATCGAAAGCGCGGACCCGATAGCGATAACTGCCCTTCGATGGAAGGTTCGGATCGTTGTAAATCCCGGTTTTCACAATACCGATTACAACATCATCCCGTAGCACATGATACCCAGTGGGAGAACCAGTTGAAGGATTCCACGCCAACCGAATGGAAGTCGGAGACAGAACAGTCGCCTGCGGAGCGGGAGGCGTGGAAGGCGGCGTCTTGTCGAGCGGAGCAAACATCGCTGCATGGATGAGTCCGGCCAAAAGATCGTCTCCCGCATTGTTGGGATGGATTCCGTCACCAAGAGGTGCATCAACACCCTTTTCATAATATATAGGTTGATCCAGAAACGGTGTGAAACAATCCAAGCCAACCACCGACGGATACGACTGGAGAAGCGATTGGACCCGGGGCACAATCTCATTCTCGACTATGTCGGGCTGAAGACCCGCATTTGGAAATAGCCCGGGTATAGGAGAACACAGGATCACCTTAGGCGAACTGAGAGGGGGTTGCGGGACAATATTCAAGAATGTGGTGATGATCTCACCGAGATCGGACTCAAAGTAAGCATTGTGCGGCCAGTTCAACTGATTCGAATCGTTGGTCCCCAGCATGATGATCACGTAATGGGGGAGAAAGGTTTGGGCATTCAGGTATTCCGGTTGATTCTCATATGGCTTGACACCTCTATCAATTCCTAAAGCACAGGCTCCATCCACACCGAAGTTCATCACATCATAGTCGCCGCCAAGCAAAGCGGGCAGCCGGTTGGGAAAACCAGCACCCTCTCTGGGGTAACCATCAGTCCTCCAAGCAAAATCGCGATCACATTTCGTGATACTATCCCCCACGCAGGAAACCCGATACAACACATCCGCATGCACGGTCTGACTCAGCACCAACTGAATGGCTCCACCAGAAACGCCCAAAGGGGAGCCACACAATAACTGCCCACCGGAGCACAACAGCGTTGCACAGACAAACAGGGGAATGCACCTGCGAATCTTATGAGACCATGAGAGGAACATCTTCCTGTTGCGTTCTGCGGGCAATGGAAAACGGAAACTGTTGCGAAAACCCGACAACCCAACGGTAATCAGCGCGGTGACACCGCATTGCAGATTCATCAGCAGTCCATACACTGCGCGCCTAGGACTATGTGGCATAGCAAACGAGTAATAACGCGCTCCATATTCTACACAAATCGCACTTCCATCAAGCGGATTATTTATACCAGAGTGAGACCATGAAGGATCTCCAAGGAGAAGCATGCGATTCAACCTCAGACCATACCTCAAAGCGTTTGCAGGGATTCTATCGTTTCGATCACTTCATGGGAACGGTGAATATAGACACACTCAGCGGATCAATATACAGATCTCCGGGGCGTTGTTGCTCCATCTGAAGAATATCGACTACCCTTGGCTCGCCCGGCGCATTGTGCGCCATCGGGTCCGGATGGGAAATGGCCCATCCCCCAATTGAAACTGCGGGATCGACTCCCTCGAGCGCGAGATAAACCGGATCAGTGGTCGGGTTTACCACTCCAAGAGTCAAAACCGATCCATCATCGGTCATGGCGGCAAGCATGTCGAGATCCCCCCAATCCCCATCAAGAGCGACCGGCCGCGTCCCAAAGTGCTCGCGATACATCTTGAGCACCAACCCGGTGGTTTCAAACTCAGCCGCTGTCTTTGATGTCTTGATCGCTCCAATTACATTAACCGTCTGCGCATAGTGGGCCATGTGAATGATGTCCGACTGCCTGAAGAACTCATGCAAACCCGCGGCAACACCCATTCCATCCGCCCAATCGTAGGAACACCCCAGCTCGCCATATTCGTATTCGCGGTGCCAGTAGTTCCACTCATCCATGGCGATCGGAATGATCCTCCCCTTCAGATTCGGAAGAGACGCCTGCAATTTACGGTGCCCATCCGCCCGCGCCTTGATTGCATCCCGCAACAAAGCCACGTGATTCACGGTGTCGATCCGATCCTCTGGTTCCGCCCATGGAACGCGACCACGGTAGAAGTGCTCCGAGATCATGTCCATATGGTCGGCGCAGGACTCCAGCATACCTTGCGTCCAAGGAATTCCTTTTTCCGCCTGGTTCGGGTCATGGTTTTTATTGATCGTTTCAAAATCCCCCACTCCGACAAGAACAAGATTGTCGTCAGCTTTTCGCATCGCCTGAGCAACCATGCTGTGCTTGAGCACATAATGCTCCAGTTGCATAAACCCCAGTTGCCACGGTCCAAACATCTCATTGCCCACACACCAGTAGCGCACGTCAAAAGGATCCTCATGCCCATTCCCGGCACGCCATGATCCGGCAACGGTGTCGGTCGTTCCATTGCAATACTCCACCCACTGTGCCGCGGAAAACGCATCCCCGAAGCCGGTATTGGCAGCGATCATCGGAACCGCTTCCACTTCCCTGCAAAAGGCGATGAACTCATCCGTTCCGAAATCGTTATGTTCCACCCCGGTCCATGCCGGATTCTTGCGGGGCGGACGCCGGTCACGGTCTCCAATACCATCCCTCCAGTCATACCCGCTCACGAAATTTCCACCGGGCCAACGATAGACGGTTCCTTTGAGTTCCTTGAGCAAGGCAAGTGTGTCCCGTCTCATTCCATTCACATGATCAGACGGCATAAGCGAAACAGTCCCCACGCGGGCAGCTCCGGTCAAAACCCGGATCTCCAGGCCACCACTTTCTCCGGATGGGCTGAATTGGAATGGATACCTTACAAACTCACCAACAGGCGGCTGAAAGTAAACGCTATGTCTGGCTGAGGGACTGTCACCCCAAACCAACGTGACTTCAACTTCGGCCTCCGCATCCACGCTTTCAATCCAGACATAGCCTGTATAAGGCAAACCTGACCGGAACTCGAGATGCCCCTGGCGAATCCCCGAACCTTTCCGAACCAAGGCGGATTGCTCACCCACAAATGGACGCTCGCGGCTCATCTCAACCCCATCCCTGTCTCCGGTGATCTCCCAAGGAGAAGCTCCCACTACCGGGAACCGACTATCAAGAAGGTCTCTGAACGGCGCATACTCCGCTGTTACAGGAAAGTAGAACTTCCGGTCTTCCAACATCTCAGCCCAGATTCCTCCATAAATACAGCGGCCCAAATGCTCGATGAACTGCCCGTAAATAAATGGATGAATCGCGTGCGATTCATCCGTTGGGTCCACACGAACCACCATCGACTCAGCAGCCGACAATGGAATCGCGGACAGAGATATGATTAACGACAGAAAAAGGGTTCGGATCATGGGATTAAAACGGGGTGCGGGTTGAATGTCGTGAAAGTGGAGCCACTCACTCATGCAGGCTTGTGGGGTATGATTCGTTCATGCATGGACGCCCGTCTGGACAACAAACACTCCAAGCAATAGAGAACATCGTGATAAACAGCCAAGACTTGACAGTCAAGCCAAACCTTACCCGTTCAGGAGCAGAATTGCATTGAGTCGTCCGACTGATCCAACCACATGGGCTGGGCACACCCCAACCAATAGAGACCCTTCGCGCTCAGCTTCTGTTCTCCGATGAAGAATCCAGCGGATGCATTGGGATCCCCATGAGCTGGATGTGTCCCATCTTTTCGGCTTTCGTCTTGAGGTAGTCCTTGTTGTAGGGATTCTCATTTCCGATGGACGGCAGGATCTCTTCAATCTCGATCCCACGGCTGAGAATGGCATCGATCTTCTCAGGGTTGTTTGTATTGAGCCGGATTCGATGAATCCCAAGATCCAGCAGAACCTCAGCCGCCATATCAAAGTCCCGGAGATCTCCCGCAAAACCAAGCATGTGGTTCGCCTCAAGGGTATCCGCACCTTTCTCCTGAAGGCTGTATGCTTTCACCTTGTTTCCAAGCCCGATTCCACGCCCTTCCTGCTGCAAATATATGAGAATACCGCCTTCCTTACGCCCCATGTGCTCAAGCGCAAAAACCAGTTGCTCACGACAGTCACACTTCATTGAGCCGAGCACTTCGCCCGTGAAGCACTGTGAGTGGATGCGGACAAACGGCGTCTTCTGAAGCAGGTCCAATCCCTCAGAGATCATCACGATCAACTCCTCGTCCCGTTCATTCCGGTAGATGATCAGATCAAAAATCCCGTACAGCGTCGGCAACCGGCAGGAAGAGTATTTCTGGATGCTCATGCAGGAAATCTCTGATGAATCATGGGATGGATGTAAACCAGTGAAGTCCTACCCGATCAACTCTCGGTCGCAAGACGAACCGGCTTTTGCCCGGCCTGATCGCCTTCAAAGAACCCATGCAACTGCCGCATGCGCGTCGGATGACGCATCTTGCGAAGTGCCTTTGCCTCAATCTGGCGTATGCGCTCACGGGTAACATTAAACTGACGCCCCACTTCTTCCAGCGTCCGGCTGTAACCGTCGGTTAATCCGAAGCGAAGCGAAAGCACACGGCGCTCACGCTCGTGGAGGCTGTCGAGCACATCCACCATCTTTTCGCGGAGCATGCTGTAAGCGGTCATGTCATACGGGTTTTCTGCTCCCTTGTCCTCAATAAAGTCTCCGAAATTGGTATCATCACTGTCGCCTACCGGACTCTGCAAGCTGATCGGCTGCTGCGCCATCTTCATGATGGTCTGCACCTTATCGATTGGCAATTGCATCTCCTGCGCCACTTCTTCAGCAGTCGGTTCATGACCCAGTTCCTGAAGCAGCATCTTCTGCACCTGAATGACCTTGTTAAGGGTTTCAATCATGTGCACCGGTATACGGATCGTGCGTGCCTGGTCCGCAATCGAGCGCGTAATGGCCTGACGGATCCACCAGGTCGCGTAAGTCGAAAACTTGTAGCCGCGCCGATACTCAAACTTCTCCACGGCCTTCATCAATCCCATGTTTCCTTCCTGAATCAGGTCGAGGAAAGACAATCCGCGGTTGGTGTATTTCTTGGCGATACTGATCACCAAACGGAGATTGGCTTCCACCATCTCCGTCCTGGCCGCCTGCGCGTCCCGTATCCCACGCCTCACCTCACGAACAAGCTCCACGAGTTTCGTCGGCGGCACCCGGTATTCACGCTCGATGCAATCCAAACGATTCTCCAATGCCGGGCGGTCAATTTTCTGGTGCCGTTTCGTGATCCCTTTCTCCGACAACTTGATCTGCTCATCAATGCGTTCGATCTCACGCACCACACAGTCCAGCCGGGGGATGAATTCCTCGAAAACCTTCAGCTTGAAACAGAACTTTTTGTGGATCGCACGGAGTTGCTCCTCCATCTTGTCGTAACGGGTTTTGGACCGCTTACGATTGCTCACGTTATCGTTGTTGCAATAGTCTTCCCAAGCCTTATCCATCTTTTCCTGAAGCGCTTCAGCCTCAGCCAACCACTCAGGGAGAGCCTTGAAATAAAGCTCACGGCTCTCGATCTTCTTATCCAGAACCACCTGGTCGAAGCGTTCTTCGCGTTGGAGAAGCTTGCGCACCATATCAATCTGGAAAGCATTTGAGACAGCGTATTCGAAAAGTGAATTCTGCGCGTGTTGTTCCGCTTTCTCGATGCGCTTGGATATCGCGACTTCCTGCTCTCTTGTCAGCAAAGGCACCTGGCCCATCTGCTTGAGATACATGCGAACCGGATCATCCAGAATGTCCGCCTGCGGGCCTCTCTGACTCTCTTCCTGTTCAAGATCCTCACGACGTTTCCTCAGGGTCTCAACTTCCCCGGTATCCAGAATCCTCAGCTCAAGATTGTTAAGGATCGTGATAACTTTCTCAATCTCAGCCGGATTGCTCGCACGCTCACCTAATGCCTTGTTGATTTCTTTGTAAGTGACGTGTCCCTGCTCTTTCGCAAGCCGGATGAGGGCACGCACCTTGTCGTTGATCTTCTTGCTGGTGCGGCGCTTGCGGGGAGTACCATCCTCCGCCAACTCATCCTCGCCCTCCGCGTCTTCATCTTCAAATGCCTCATGGGCAGCAAAAGCTTCAGCTTCCGCATCACGGGGAACCACCGGAAGAATCTCAGGCTCGGATTTCTTTCCAGCGGCGGACTTGGATTTGGACTTCTTTGGCTCATCCACTTCACCGGAAACAGATCCTGTTTTCGTTGCAGCCTTTTTCGCAGACAAAGCCTTGGGGGCACTGGCCGCTGACTTCGTCGCATCAACTGAGGTCTCATCGACCTTCTTTTTGCGCGACGATACAGCCGGCTTGCGTTTATCCGGGGTATCAGCTTTGGCCCGCTCCGTTTTGGAAGCAGCCTTTGCCACTTTGGCTTTGGCTGCCTTCTTTTTGGAAGTCGCTACCTTTGAAGAAGTTGCCTTGACGGTTTTCGAGTCTCTCTGAGCCATTTCCTGAACTGCGATAAATTCGATGCGGGCCTAGCCGCAAAAACTGCTGGTTATTACATTGTCCTTCCGGATAGTCAAGAAGCTCTAAGATTAAATCAGTTCATCCAGTATTTCAATAAGCATAACTAATAATGTTGCCGAATTGATTGCTCCACCCATTTCCGGACTTCGCCGTATCCGGGCCGTAGAGGCATATCGATGCCAAAGGTTTTGCTCGATATCAAACCGGGCTTGATGTATCGCTTCATTCGAAGATAGCCATTCTACCGAACCAATGCAAGCGCCAGACGAATCCCAACCGATGATACCGGCCTCATCGCAGGCCACAACCGATATCGTCGTTCCCATCGAACACGCGGAGGATCACGCAGTATGGCAAAAGGCGGTTGCACAACGCCTCGGGATCCGTCCTTCCACGATCCGGGAAATGCGGTTGCTCAAACACTCCATCGACTCGAGGCAGCGGAATATCAAAGCACAGCTCCGCATCATGGTTGGAATCGGAGCCGACCTACCCCCCGACCCCCCGCTCTCCAACACGCTCCCGGCTGTGCCAAGCGGAGCTCCTGTTCTCCTGATCGTCGGATGTGGCCCCTGCGGGATGTTCGCTGCGATCCGGGCAATCGAGCTCGGATGGAAACCCATCATTCTGGAGCGAGGCAAGGATGCATCCACCCGGCGCCGGGACCTCGCGCCCATTCTTCGCGAAGGCCGCGTGGTTTCCGACTCGAACTATTGCTTTGGCGAGGGTGGAGCCGGCACTTTCTCAGACGGGAAACTCTACACCCGTGCCACTAAGCGTGGTCCCGTTCAGCGCGTCTACGAAGTCTTTGTGGCCAATGGCGCTCCTGATCGGATTCTGATCGACGCGCATCCGCACATCGGATCCAACCTTCTCCCTCGGGTTGTGATGTCGATCCGCGACAGCATCATCGCAGCCGGTGGCGAAGTGCATTTCGGACAGCGCATGACGCGCCTTCTCACCGACGATCAAACCGGATCGGCATGCGGCGTCGAAACCTCGACCGGACATACCTTCAAGGGCGATGCTGTCCTACTCGCAACAGGACACAGTGCCAGGGACATCTATGCCCAATTCGCCAGCCAGGGTATCCGCGTGGAGGCGAAGCCTTTTGCAGTGGGAGTTCGGATCGAACACGAGCAATCGCTCATTGATGCGATTCAATACCATCTCAGGCCAGGAGAGGACCGCCCACGATACCTGCCAGCCGCGCGATATAGTGTAGCCACGAAAATACGCGACCGGGGCGTCCATTCTTTTTGCATGTGCCCCGGTGGCTTCATTGTTCCCTGCGCGACTGAAAACGATGAGGTCGTTGTGAATGGGATGTCGCTCTCCCGAAGGGATTCCCGATTTGCAAACAGCGGGATCGTCGTGACCGTCGAACCTGAGGACACCGCCCCGTTGGAAAAGGAGCACGGGATCCTCGCCGGAATCGCCTTTCAACGCCAACTTGAAGTCGCCGCATGCCTGGCCGGCGGAGGCATGCAGAAGGCACCGGCTCAACGGGCTGTGGACTTCATTGCAGGTAAGATCTCCTCCAGTTTACCTGACACCAGCTACTTCCCTGGCATCACCAGTGCGCCTCTGCACGAAATACTTCCCGCCTTTATTGTCGAGCGCATGAGAGAGGGACTGGAACTCTTCGGGCGTCAAATGCCAGGATTTCTCAACAAGGATGCGCTGTTGATCGGATTTGAAACCCGCACCAGTTCACCGCTTCGCATCCCAAGGGATCCCGTGACCTTTCAACATCCCGATGTTCCGATGTTGTTTCCGTGCGGCGAGGGAGCAGGATTCGCGGGCGGGATCGTGTCCGCCGCACTCGATGGAATGAAGGGCGCGGAATGCGCCTGCACGGGGATCAAAGCACAAAGCGCAGGGACATCACAGCCGCCACAAACACAACAAACCAGTTGAGGTCCTTCCATCGTCCAGAGCCGACCTTGATCACCACATAGGAAATCATGCCGAACGCGATCCCTTCAGCGATGGAATAGGTGAAGGGAATCATGGTCACGGTGAGAAACACGGGGACCAGCTCGCTCATGTCATCCATCCGGATGCTGGCAATCGGGGTCATCATCATCGCCCCGACCACGACCAGAGCCGAGGCTGTGGCCGCTGGCGGAATCATGAGAAACACGGGAGCCAAAACCAGCGCCAGAAGAAAGCACACCGACGTGCTCAATGCCGTCAGCCCTGTCCGACCGCCTTCTGCCACACCGGATGCACTTTCCACGTAAGTCGTGACCGTTGAGGTGCCCAGCACAGCTCCCATAGTGGTGCCAATTGCGTCTGCAAACAAGGCGGGCTTAACCCGTGGAATCCGTCCGTCCTCATCCAACATACCCGCCTTGGTCGATACGCCAATCAGGGTGCCCAAGGTATCGAAGAGATCCATAAAGAGAAAGGTGAACACCACCACCAGCATGTCCGCCGTAAAAACCTCACCCCATTCGAATTGGAACAACAGGGGCGCTAGAGAAGGCGGACTCCAGTCAAACGCATCCGGAAGCGTGGTGACTCCAAGCGGAATACCGGCAAGCGTCGCCAACAACATTCCGATGAGAAGGGCACCCCGCACCTTCCGGGCCAACAACAGCGCCACAACACACACCGTCACCAGCGCCAAAATCGGCCCGGGATGGGCACCCGCATCCTTCATGTCCACCAGACTGATCAACGTTGCCGGATTGGATACCAAAACCCCGGCGTTCTGAAGTCCAATAAAGGCAATAAACACACCAATTCCCACCGATATCGCCTGCTTGAGACTGTGCGGGATCGCATGGATGAGCCACTCCCGCACATTGCACGCTGTCAGTATCACAAAGATCAAACCTTCAATGAACACAGCCGTCAGCGCGAACTGCCATGTATGTCCCATTCCCAAACAAACCGTATAGGCAAAGAAAGCATTCAAACCCATCCCCGGCGCCAGAGCGAACGGAAGGTTCGCCGCAAGGGCCATCACGAGGGTCGCGACACAGGCCGACAAAGCGGTCGCTGTAAACACAGCGCCCCTGTCCATCCCGGCCGCGCTAAGGATGTCCGGATTCACCGCCAGAATGTAGGCCATGGTTAGAAAGGTGGTGAATCCGGCCAGCAGCTCAGTCCGGATGGTCGATCCATTTTCCCGCAATTTGAAAAGCTTCTCGATCATGGTGCAGCCAAGAGGGACAAATATTGATAGGCTCGAAAATCCAAGTCCTGTCTATTCAGTGAAGGTTGATGAAAGCCCAATTGCAAAAGCAAATTCCCGTCGACCGGACAAATCATGAGTTTTCTGCTTTCAATGCCAAGGTGATTGCATAGCCTCCACGGTCGTGAAACGGATCAGGCTATCATCCAATCGCACGCGCGAAATCCTCTACACCACAATCGCCGGAGTATGCGGCTGTCTGGTTGCACTTGGATTTGCCCATGGTATTGACCTGCTGCATTCCTTGATCTGGAAGCCGTTGAGTCAAGCTGGCTGGAAAGCAATTGCCGGAATCGGACTGTTGGTGCTTTGCACGGTCGGATTGATCACGGGCTGGATGGTCGGAAAAATCGCACCGGAAGCTGCCGGCAGCGGAATCCCGCAACTCAAGGTCTCCTACTGGCGGGACATGGCCCGCATCCGCACCCGCTTGATCATCGTGAAATTCTTCGCCGGTATCCTATCGGTCGGTGGCGGAATGAGCCTTGGAAGAGAAGGCCCCACGGTGCAACTGGCGGGAGGCGTCGCTTCCATCATCGGACAGAAGCTCGGCGTTGCCGGATTTCAACTCAGAGCAATGACCGCCTGCGGGGCTGCGGCAGGACTTGCAGCGGCTTTCAACACCCCGATTGCTTCCGTGACATTTGTTCTGGAAGAGGTGCTCGAAAACCTCAATAGCCGCTTGGTTGGCCGCATCCTGCTCGCTTCTTTTATTTCGGTTTTTGTGCTCTACTTACTCGCAGGAGAGTCCCCTAGCCTGACCTTACCCCGATCTCTTCACTTCGACTGGCTGATATACCTGCTCGTAATACCGGCCAGCGCATGTGCCACCCTCACCGGGGCTGCATTTCAACGCTCAGCACTCGCATGGCGCAAGCGCATCCGGACCCGCACACCCCTTCCCGCGGTTTTCCGTCCGATGATCGGTGCAGTCATCACGTGGGCCGCGGCAAGCGTTACCTTTGCCTGGACCGGCCACATCGGAGTCATTGGGCTCGGTTACGATGATCTCAACACCTGTCTGGCAGGCTCGCTGGCGTTGTCGACTTTGATCATCCTGCTCGTCGGGAAATGGATCGCCACGACCGCAAGCTATGCATGGGGAGGATGCGGTGGGATCTTTGCCCCCACCCTATTCATGGGCGCGTTTTCAGGCGCTTGTTTTGCGGCAGCCGCTACCCTGGTCCTTCCACTGCCGGCAGACGCGGTCCCAATCCTTGCCGTGGTTGGAATGAGCGCATGCCTGGGA
>JAPXRV010000049.1:0-24879 GCA_033813415.1 Opitutales bacterium
ATCCAATTCAAACTGCATAAAAACGCTGGTTAACAAGTTTCTAAGTTATTTCAAAACAGATACTTGCAGCGTTTTTTGCTTTTATCAAACCTTTACTTCCCCTTCGCTATACTTTTCGAGCCGGGTCTAGCGAAGTTGTTAGCGTCCTGTCCAGCCATTCCGGCCAAACCGGATAGGATTGCCGGGATCATAGATGATATGGAGGGGTGCCGGAGTATTCCGTTTTGTGGCAAATCAGCTCGTGCAATAATTCTGGAACCGATTGACCGGTCATATTCAGCATGGAAGCTTCCTTGTCGGAGATCTGGGACCGTCTAAAGGCGGGTAAGAACTACCGGAGACTGCTCGGCAGAAGCGATGGTTTGCAGGTGCTCTATGAAGTCAGAGAAAAGCTCGGGCCTAATAATAAATACACAGAGCCTTTATTATACATTATGTTGTGTTCGAACAGTTATGTTATCGCAGAGTCCGCATAAAGCAAAAGCGTGCTGTGGGTGGCGTGATCGATGGTGTACATCATTTGAAGAGCCGTGACCTCCGTGAGTATCTGCGGGAAGAAGTAAAATCCCGATTTGCGTAATGTCTCATTTTTTCGGCGGGACTTCGCTTGTCGATGGTTGTGCCAGTAGCATTCGCGTTTCAGCTCTCTTGAACACGGATCAAAACGATTGTTGATTGTCCTCAAGGGACGGTTCCCGAAGCTGAGTAAGTAAGGGGATCGTCGTTGGGATCGGTGGCGGATACTTGTAGCTGAATCGAATGCCCAGCCTCGATGATCTGGTCTCCGGGCGATTGCATTGAGGGCGGATTGTTACTAACGGGAGTGCCGATTGCGCGGGTCATGATCCATGAATAGAGGGCTGGATCAGAGTAGGGAACCCCAGTGGAGTGTCCCATCTCGGGATACTCTGAGTAGCGGATGACGTCCACCCCGTCGAGCGTGAGCACTTTCGTGGTTCTGCCGAACTCCGGTTCGTCCAGAATGGTTTCGACGGCGCCTGTGTTAGCGGAATGGTTGCGAATGTAGTTGTAGAGCGCTCTGGACACATCGATTCTCAGCTGATCGTCTTTCAGTCCAATGTGCATGGAAATCGCGATCTTGTTGACCGCCCCTTCGGCAAGAACGGATTCAGACTGGCCGGCGATCCGGATGAGTCCGGCAAAGCATTTCCCTTTGCTGAGCATCCCGCGGATGGTTTTGTAGGAGCCGGATCCTCCCTTCGAGAACCCGGTGAGGTAGATCCGGTTCAGGTCGATCCTGAAACCCTTGGAATTGATGCACGCATCAATTCCGTTCGAAATCTCTACCCCCTTCGCTTCACTGGCGTCTTCGTTGAAGCTGACATGGAAAGCAGGGTAGCGCTTGCGTATGTCATCGTTAAAATGGGTGCTGCCTTCGTTCCATGGTCCGAAAACAACCAGAGGATAGATTCTGAAGGCGTTCTCCGGACGGTTGTAGCCCCACGGATAGTACCAACGATGGGCTCCATCCCAGTACGAATCAGGACGATCATCCTCTGTGAATGATTCATCAGGAGGGAGTGGGACTATTGTCCGTTCAGCTGCCATAGCCTGAGATGCTATGCTCAGAAGCACGAGGATCGCCGGTAGCATGCAGACGAGAGGATTAGGATGGATGCGATTCATACGAGTCTGGGTGGTTGTTAGGGGTTCGTGTCAGCTGACGGATTCAATCCAAGAATGGCGCGGCCCAGATGCTGGTCCATTGTCAATTCCAGAAGATTGAATCGGGTATGGAAGTGTTTGGAAGGTAATAGAATCCGTGTGCCATAGAAGGCCCAGGTTAACAGTGGTAATTTGGTGGATGTTTGGGATGATGCAACCCTTTTTTCAGGGGAGTAATTGCCAGAGGTATAATCCGGTCATCCGGAAACCAGAATACTTCTCCCCGAAACTGAATCAGACCACTTGTTCACCCGAAGACATTGACCTTCAGATCACGCACTACCTTTAGTCCACCCCAGTCGGTGCCTTTCATTGTTGCAAACCGGGCCTTCCGGCTCTCCGGAAAACACTCCCGGTGTTCTTCATAGATCCCCTTCAGGAAAAGATTGGAGCCGATCGCCATCCCATCGCTGAAGTAGCGCACCCTGCGCCGCAGCAATTCTGACATCTCTACTTTACCGCCAGTCCGGATCACCTCATCCAACTTCTCAGACGGAATCACACCGCGGTCTTTATCCTGCTCGCCCTTCGGTTTTGCACCTTTTCCAAACAGACACAAACGATATGCCGCAATAGCATCCGCAAAGCTGCTGCCACCGTATATGAGCCGGTATCCTTCCATCGCGGATGCCTTTCCACCCATAGCAGCAGCATAACTGCAGAAACGGTAATCCGCCGGATCATCCACCTGCTCGGTGCGCACCGCATTGAGGTCGATGTAGGCTGCTACAGTCGCCATCGCATGCAGCGAAGGCTCCACCACCAGGCTCTTGAAGCGATCCATCCATAGGGTGCCACGGTTTCCATTCTGGTGGTTATACCAGATGCTGAAACGCTGTTTGAGCTCACGCATGAACACCGACACATCCCCCATCCGCGCAAGCAATGCCTCACGTACACGCTGAGCCTTATCATCGTTCTGTTCCAATATTCCCTCGAGCGCATCCGGAGTTATCGAATACGGCGAAATACGACCACTCTCATGCAGCAGACGGAAACGCCGCAATATCTCCACATCCGTTTGGGGCTTCTCCTGCCGGACGTGAGCCAAGATGTGGAAATGATTCGACATGATTGAGTAGGCCAGGATGTCCACCCCGCAGAACGCCGCCTGCCGGCGCATCATCTGGATGAACACCTCCTTTTCTCCATCCCCCAGCAAGTGGGAGCCCAAGCAACAACGGCTCATCAAGTGATATACACCATCCTCAACAATAATACGCGTTCGCTTCATAATGCCTCCTTCTCCTGTGAATTTTTATGCATCGGAAAGTAATGTCAAACAAACCGACAATAAAGAGCCGTGGTCTTGATCGGTTTTTGGTGGATGCCTGGGTTGACAAGCTCGTGGCTTACGAATCCCAATCGGCTTGTTTCTCTCTATCGGATTGTGGCTTTACCGTGATCCGGGAAACACGGCTTTGAGGTGCTTGCTGGTGGTGATGCCCACTGGTGTGATCATGGGCCTTTCGAGTGGGAGGTTTCCACCTTCCATTTTACGAATGAAGAGCTCATGATCCCGATAGTCCAGATCGCCAAGTTTTTGCCAATGGCCAAGCTGTATTTCAAACTGCTCGTTGAAGACGTTCCAGACCAGTTCCGAACAGTAGATTTCGTTGTCTTCTGGTGCATATCGATAGTCGTATGGCCGGTCGATGTATACCTCGATGCCCGATTTCAGCTTTTCGGGATCCATAAGTTCGATTGTTTTGAGACGGAAAGCGGCGACATTCTTTTCCCTCCCTCTCGCAACCCATCGGAACAATGGGGTGTACCGGACATGGAGCAGGGATTCCGCAACCACCCATTTCCCTTTTCTTTTTAAGAGAATCCCGCAATGGGACCACTCGGAATGGGTTATGCCTTCAATGGCATTGACCAGCGGCCCATGAGGCAGCGATTGAAAGACAATGTCCCCTTCCTCCTTGTTTGAAAGAAGATAGGCAAGTGCGCGATCCCATCGTTGCAAGAAAAATGCTCCAAGCAGGAAAACCGATATCGAAAACAGGATGTAGATTGATGTAAAACTGGGGCGTTTCATCCTTGAGACACGGTTTTTGAAAAAGGTTCGGGCACCAAGTCGGTCTTTAGCGGTATTCAAGTAATGGGGAAATCTTATTCGTGAGTGTGGATTACCTGAAGCCGGGAGGCTTTGTAAAGAAGGAAGCTCATCCGGATGGTTTCGGGATCAACCGACATTTGCGGGTTTGAGTATGTTTGGAGTGTCTCTGATGGGACAAGAATGGGTCAGGCAGTTCGAAAAAAAAACGGATAAACGATGATCATCGTTTATTCCGGGCCCGGTTGTTCCGATTATGGTTATTACAACAACGGGTTATGTGTTGTCCGGATCCTCGCGATGGAATCATCGGTTCAACTTTCAAGGGGTGAAGCTGTTCGTGGGGAATCCGGAGATGCCTCCGTTTTCAGTTAAACCCAATGTGTTTGATTTCCATGAATGCGTTGATTACTCGCCTCTGCCGATCCGTGCTGCTCCTATCGCGGATATGGGTGTGTGTTTTGGCTTTGTGGGTTGGCAGTGCTATGACCATGATGGCTGCCGCTGTCCCTGAACTGGAGTTGAAGGAAACGAACACGGGCGTATTCAGTGTTTCGATTCCGAGAGGTTGGCGCATGGTTCATGCAGGCGATGGAGCCACCCTCGCTTTTTATGCATGGGATCCGGTTCAACCCATGCGCAAAATTTTCTATTTCGGATCCGTTGGTCCGCTCTACATGAATGATCAGCAGAAACAGATCGACCTGTATTACATGCAGAGTGGAGGGTTTCCGGTAGGCTGGATCGAGATGCCGGTGATTCAACCTTTTACGGCATCGAACTTTTTTTCGCACTTCAGTGATATTACCCAGACTCAACTGGCACGTAGTTTCATGCAACCCTGTCCCGCATTGGCGCGCTTCACTCCTGTAGCGGTTGAGTCGCTAAAGGACGAGTCGGGACTTGGCGCGGGGGAACTGATTCGTGCGTTGTTTTTCGAAAACGGCAAAGTAGGGGAGGGATTGTTTCAAGCGACAATGGTTCCGTTCATGCCTTTTATGAATGGCCCGGGTGGAGGCAATGGATACGCTTGCCTGGTGATGGGAATCTCCGCACCGAAACGGGAACTTGCTGATCTTGAACCTGTTTTAGTCAGGGCGTTGGGAAGTTTCCAGGTTAACCCCGAGTATGCGCGCCAATATATCCTGCGGCAACGGGACCTGTTTGGCAAAATCATGGAAGCCGGAAAGACGCTCAGGGAGTCTTCCGAAATCATCACGAAGGGATGGGAGAGGCGCCAGAAGACACACGATATCCTATCGGAGAAATGGAGTGACACGATGATGGGACGGGAGCGGTTGTATGATCCCGATTCCGGAGAGGTGTATGAGTTTCAGAATGGATTCTACGACCGTTATCGACTGGATCCAAATGCATACCGCATGGATAATTTGCAGCCACTTCCCGATGGAGATCATACTCTTTGGATGCGTGCTCCTCTGGATGGTCCAAGTCATCTTTGATCGGCGTTTTGCTTGCTACATGCGAAGGCCTTTGTCGCAAGCACCACTTGGTTTTCGGGAGAATGGTTTTTTTCAAAAACACCTGTCCGGTCTGATTCGAAGGTCACTGTAGAAACGAATGTAGGCATCGATGGTTTGCTCAGGGGCGAAGCGTTTGCAGTTGGCTGATCCCGCTTCAATCAGCTTTTGGCGCTGTTCCAGATTAATGAGGGCTCGCATCGCCTGTGCGATGGAGGAAGTTGAGAAGGGATCAAACAAGCAGGCGTCTTTTCCTGCGACCTCTGGAAGCGAACTGATATTGCTGCATGCGACAGGGCATCCGCATGCTTGAGCTTCGAGGACCGGCCACCCGAATCCTTCGCTCAGAGACGGAAAGAGAAAACCGGTCGCCCTCCTGTAAAGGAAAGAAAGGGCAGAATCGGATGCTTGTCCCGCATGGATGACTCGACCAGAGAACGGGCATGATTGGGTCAGTCGGGTTTCTTCCGCGCTAAATGCTTCCCCAACGAAGACTAGTCTCAGATCGGGGAAATCGCGGGCCACTGACTCGAAGGCAGGGATGAGGCTGATCCGGTTTTTTCGCGGGTGAGCGGTTCCCACGTGCAACAGGAAGGGATGATCAAATGGGGCATCGGGAAGCGCGCTGGACGGGAGAGCATCAGCGACATTGGATCTGGAAAAGCCAGGGTCGATGCCATTGGGAATGACTTGAATCTGCTGATTGTCAGCCCGGTTTCCAGGTATCCGAATCAGATCTTTGCGAGTGGTCTCCGAGACACAGACGATGTGGCGGCACCGCAGGAGGTGGGTGCGGATCCAATGCTGAAAGATACGGCCCGTCGGTGATGGTCTTGCCCATGCGGATGGGTCACCCAGCGCTCCCCGGATTGCAAGTACATCATGACAGGTGATCAACGAACGTTCCGGCGGAAGGACAGCCATGTAGCTCGCATTTGAGTGGTCGATCACGTGAAAGACCGCCTTGCAGAGGCCGGGATTCCGACGCAGTCTTCTCAGTCGTATCGGAAAGATCAGGAACTTGTCGCAGTATCCTAACCATTTTCCGATTCCGCTTCTGGGATTTCTGAAGGCCCGGGTCATGTGGACCCCTGGTCGCCAGACATCAACCTTTAGTCCTCTTTCGGATAACCCGGATTCAAGCCAGCGAAGAAAACGGTTCATGCTGTGCTGCTGATCCGGAGAATAGTTTCCGATGAGCACAACATGTGGACTTACTTTGCCCGAATCCATGTTGCAACGGTCGTCGATCCGGGAGCTCTTGGCACTGGATGAGTCAGTCAGCATCATTCTCTTTGGGTTGAACCGGCGCTGGATCCGATCCGGTTTTCCGGATTGCCGCGAAGCTGAGTCCGGCCCCGAAGACCGAGAACCCAAGTGTGGTGGGCTGTCCCCATTGTCCATTGAATAGGAGAAGCATACATGCCGAGAATAGTAGCCAGGGCAGGAGGTTGCGGTGGGCAAGCACGAAGTGAGTCAAGCGGCCGATACGGACGCAAAGCAACACCCGGGTGAGGATGGCAGTGAGTCCAAGAATGCCGCCCATCTCGTAGATGATCCGTTCCCATTCGCCTTCCCCAATGAGAAACCCCTTCGTGCCTGTCGTGATTTTTGCTCCGACCTGAGTGCCGAGGCCGATTCCGTATCCAAATATGGGGGTGTCGAAAACTTGAGCAACGGGCCGCGTGAGCTCACCCAGGAAACGGTCAACGATGGCCTCCTTGAATCCGCCGGATTGTTCGCCGGTAGAGATTTCCCATCTGGCGGTGAATGCTTCGATTCCATCGTCGAAGACGTCAAACTGCGATGCGACAAAGAATCCGACGAGGGAAATCATAGCGAGACGTCCAAAGAGATGAAGAGGACCGCCGGCCCTGCGCACACCATAGAGTCCTGCCGCCACGACAATAAGGAGGTTGAGCAATAGACTGCGGCTGATCGAAACCGGTACGGCGAGAAGCATGGAAGAAGCGATGGCGAGTGTGATCCAGGTTGGAAAGTAACGCCTTTCGAAAAATGCACTCATCAGGAACGCCATGGTGATGGTGTAGTATTGGACGACTCCAGTGATGAAGCTGAAGGTTCCGGGTGGGCGGAACTTGCCGAGAGCCCCGGAAAGACCGCCTCCGTAGGAACCTCCGGGTGCGAGGTTTATCCATGCGGACTGTGGGCTCGAGAACTGGGCCGCCAGGAGGAGCGTCATCGGGATCGAAAGCAGGAGCAGGAATTTTCCGATGAGCATAACATCTTCGCGTCGCATGTGGTATCCGATGACGAAGATCATGGGGAAGTGGAGCGCGAGGGTGCGTGCCCCAAACGCAGCGACTACCAGGTTCCCGTGTCCCATGATGATGGCGGCAATCATCCCCGCAAGCGAGGTTAGCGCCATGGAAATGGTGTAGGGGTTGACGATGGACTTTGGGATACGGATGTAAGCGAGGAGGTAGATCAGAAGAACCAATGGGTCGCGGATGATGAGTAGCGGGTCGGATAACCCGGGTAGAACCCACTTCCGAAGCGCTCCTTCGAAGATCAGCAAGAGCATGTATGCCCAGATGAGAAGCTTAAGCGGATCTTTGAGGGGAGAGGAAAGCGCTGAGCGGTTCTGTCTGGTTCCATTCATAGAGCTGGACTCGAATCCTGCATGCATCCGGAGATATGGTTTTCGATCGATTTGACAATACCGGATGCGTATCGATCCCATGACAGGTGCCGGACGCTATTGCGGGCTTGTGTGCGCATAGCTTCGATATGCTGTCGGTTTTCGCAGAACCAGTTGAGTCTGTCCGCGATGGATTCGGGATCGCGGATCGGGACCGTGAATCCGTTTTCCCCGTCGATCATGAGATCCGATATCCCGGTGTTGGGTGTTACGATCACTGGAAGTCCCTGACTGAGTGCTTCCTGGGTGACGAGAGCCCGTCCCTCGGCCAGAGAAGGCAATACAAGAACATCCGAGCGGCGCATGGCATCGAGGACAGAAGCTCTAGGCATCGTGCCGAGGTAGTTCATTTCCGGGCATCTGGAGGTATAAAATTCCAGAGGCATCAGGAGTGAGCCGATGACTTGGAAGTAGATACTGCCCTTTGGGAGGAGCTTGATGGCTTCAAATAGATCAGCCAGCCCTTTGCGTTGTGAAAGCGACGCCACGAAAAGAACCCTGAGAGGTGCAGCGGAATCCGACCGGTCCGGGCTTCCAGCTTGGGATGGAAGCGGGGATCCAAACGGAACCACGGCTATCGGCTTTGCTCCCGCAGGGGATTGAAGAAGGGAGTCCTTTACGAAGTCACTTGGGCAGATGATCAGATCCGCGTCGAGGGCTTCCTGTGTTTTGCGGGTGAGTTTTTCCGGCGGATCATCCGTGCCCTGGAGGGTGTCCTTCCAGTCAGGATATCGCTTGGATTCGGTTTCGTAAATGGATTGTCTGAGTTCCCAATAAGCAATCGGAAGGTCATATACCCTGAAGCATCCCCTCTCTGCGGCGGCCCGAAAACTAGCGGCGGCTCCGTCCTCGTAGGCGTAGACAACTCCGGGTGACGCATGACGCTTTATCCATGCGGCCACTTTGCGATCGAGGGAGGTGTAGACCGCCTGAGTAGAAAAAGGTGAGCCGGGATGCATGTGCAGGTTTCTTAAGCCCATGCGCTGCAATAACAAACGTCCGATTTCACGTGAAGGATGGGCATGCACAAACTCGTGGAGCGCCGGGCTCACCGACCGGCGCTCGAGTTGGGCCCGTATCCCGCCCGGTATGAGTCTTCCTGCGCGATTGGCTTTTTCCCACACAAATGCGGTCCAGAAGCTATCGAGTACGCCGATTGTCGCGAGATGCTCTGCCAGAGCAACGCTAAAGACGTTGGCAGTCGGGTGGCTGAGAATGACAGGTGGAATCATGGCGGTGCAGAGGGGATGACGGGCTCTCAGGGGAGGGGCGGTTGCGGTGCGACGGCTTGGGTAGCCCTGTGATAGAGTTGGTGGTAGAACGAAAATGGCAGCAGGTAGGAGTCGAGTGACTGCTGTGCCTGTTCTGCGAGCGTGAGGTAGGACGTTTCGTCCATGCAAGCTGCCTCCTCGAGTCTATGGGAGAGGGCCTCCACATTTCCCGGCTCGAAGAACAGCGCATCCTTTCCAGCAGATTCGGTCAGCCCGCCATCGCGTGATGCGATCACCGGGGTGCCCAAAGTCCGGGCTTCGATGGGAGTAAGCCCCATATCTTCGAGTGTGTGTGGGGGAACGACCATCCACTTTGCAGCCGCGATTCTATGCCATTTTTCGTGATCGTCCACTCTGCCAAGGAGTTCGATCCCAGGTCCACCATCAGGGATGAGATCTTTCCGGATCCGTGAAAGCTCTGGACCTTCCCCCATCATGACGAGGGGCCAATTCTCTCGGTCGAGTCTGGCCGAGTTGTAGGCTTTTATGAGAGTGTCGGCTCCTTTGTTTGGGATCCATCTGGAAATAAACGCGAATCCCCTGCGTTTCCCTCCGGGAGATTGCCGTTCAGGGAGTCGGCAAACCGCAGGAACAACATGGTGTCTACGGTTTGGAATTCCTTGATCCCAGGTTGACCTGACGAATGCGGAATTGAATGTGACGAAGTCACACAAATTGACTCCGGTGTCCCAGAGTAATCTGTGAAGACAAAAGCGTGGACGGCGATAGTTGTGAATCGTAGACACCAAGGGCTTCCCTAGAAGCTTGCAGCACGCGAGGATATCGGGAGGGACATTCTGGACGTGGACCAGATCGCTCTCGTGGATCCATGTCAGGAGGCGGGGGTCCATGCGTCTAACGATATGGCAATCGTGTTCACATGAACCGATCGCATCTTCGAGAGAGGCTTGTGTGCTGGCGGATTTGACGAGTTTGAAAACAATCCGGACGTCGAATTGCCCGGAGTCTCTGGCAGCGTCCGCGAGGGCAAACATCACCGCCTCAATGCCCCCGTAGGCGCCTTGGGATGAGCCGCAGATCATCAGCTTCAAACGATGTGGCTCCGGAGCTGTCGTGTGTCCGTTTGTTGTTCCGGCAGAAATTTGGGCTGGACTCATGATGGCAGGAGGGAATCCAAGAGCATCCGGGCGATGGAGTCGACCTTTGACGAAACCGGAAAGGTGGTAGTTTGGGTAAGGACCGCGCCATTGATGGTCTCGAGTTCAAAGACCGGCACATTGAAGAAAGGAGGCTTTCGGATCTCGAGCGGCAGTGGTCCGGGTCGTGCGCAGAGGATGGGTAACCCATGTTCGTCAAAGGCTGCCGCGACTCCACTTTTTGAGAGCATTAGCGGTTTGGAAAGTGCCACGCCGAAGTCGGCACTCAGAAGATACCCGGAAATGGCATCCGCATTCATCGGACCGAGTTGTTCCAGCCGTATCGCGGAAGAGTAGGGTTCAGCTTGCCGGGCAAATGCATCGGCATACGGCCCGGATCTGCCGATGCAACGGATCGAAAGGCTTATGTTGGCATCTGCTGCTGCGGTTGCCACCTTCCGGAAGAAGGCTCCGTCGCAGCATTCCGGAGGGATTGTTCCGAACACGATGAGTTCCCGGGACATGCTGCCAGAGACCGGGGGAGCTCGGTCCAGTCTGGCCGGGCGAATGTTACCGAATAGAGGAAGGAGAGCGATGGCAGGATGGAAAGGCCTGAGTTTACTTAGGTGAAACGGCACCTGAGTATGGGCGACCTGTGGGCTCCAAAGTCGTATCATTCGACGGATGAGCATACGCTGCGGGATCCCGAGCATCCGGTGTTTGAGTGGAGTATCGGGATCGGCACCGGTCCAGATTTCGTGAACCATGAGGTGCCGTTTCGAGATCAGCGGGCGGATCATCTCAAGGGTTTGCAAAAAGCGATAAGGCAAGCCCCGGGGATGAAAGGCGAATGCAACCCATTGGAGGCTCATCACATCGGGTTTCCATTTTTCGATCCAGGCAAGGGCCGTCCTCTGCTTGATCGGCTCAGGGGTTGATCGTGGCATTCTGAGTCCGTTTTCGCGGCTGGTGATTTCCTCGACGAAGCGGTCATTCCATGCAATCAGCGCGGTTTTATGGCCCTCGTTTTCAAGCGCATCGGCCAGGATCCGGCAATAGTCTCCCACGCCGTCTTGCCCGTTTTCAGTGCAACCTGTAAGGAATGCGATCCTCATGGTTCGTCGTAGCCCATCAGCGCTTTCAATGCTTTGATAGCGAAGAATGCATTTTCTTTCAGTGCAGGCAAGCATCCCCTGAAACTGTATCGGAATGTCCCGGGAATGGTCACCTTGATCAGCGTGCGGAAGGAACGATGGAAGAAGTGAAGTGATAAGGAATGCGGACGCTTGTCGGGATGCAGTTTGAGGAAATGATACCAACTCGCGAGCTCGCGTTTGCGGTGCGTGATGCCTTTTGTGCGACGCCAGGGATGAATGACCACCGCTTCCGGGCAGAATTTCGGGTTGATTCCGGCTTCCGCCAGACGAACCCGGAACTCGACATCTTCCATGGCGGGATAGGGAAAGCCTTCATCGAAGCCGCATTGTTCCTCAAAGCGTGACCTCAGGATGGCGAAATTGCAGGACCAGAGGTAACCCCCGGTTTCATTAATTGGAGCCTCTTCATCCAGTCGCGAGCGGGGTCGATCCGCGATGGTTTTGCCTTCGAGAAGTGGTTGTCCGGACTCTACCCTGGAAAAAGCGAGCAGCCACCCGGGGGATGGCAGGCAGTCGTCGTCTGTGAAGACCAGCCAACGTCCGGATGCGTGTCGCGCTCCCTCGTTTCTGTTGGATGCAGGTCCCCGTTGGGGGCCTTTCACCCAGCGCACCCATGGGAAGCGGGTGCGAACAGCCTCGAGATCCCGCGGATCGGGGCTGTCGTCACTCACGATTACCTCGTAGGTAATCCGGGATTGTGCGGGCTCGGGGGTGGGCTCGTTTGCCATAATTGCCCCTGATTGTGAGCCGGGGCTGAGGCATTCGAGGCATCGCTCAAGCATCTCGGCCCTTCGAAATGCCGGGATAACGATCGAGTATTCAATTGGCTGATTCGATTCTGGAACAAAGCCGGATGGGAGTGCGTCATTCATGTGGACGGATCGGGCATACTCTCGCCGGTCAAATGGCAGATCAGGCGTTGGCGTGCGGTTTCGGGGTGGCATCTTTCATAGAGCAGCTGACTTCCGTTACGCTGCAATGATTCACGGGTTTCCTGCAGTGAGCTGACAATGGTCGGGAAGTGGGTGTCTTTGTCGATACGGAATCCAAGGCTGAATTTTTGAACCATTTGGTGGGTTTCTGCGAAATCCGGTGCGACATACAGAATCGGCAATCCTGCCTCAAGGTAAGTGATGAGTTTCGTGGGGACCGAATACCGTGCGAAATCGGATGGCTCATCCGGAAGACTGAGAAATCCGGCATCGGCTTGGGCGATCCGTTCCGGGATCTCACTTCTCTCGACCGGACCCATTTTCAGCAGTTTTACCGTTTCCGGCCAACGGATCGCTTCTGCGGTGCGAAGATTGTTTTCGGTGCCATACCACTCCACATGGATCGGCGTGTTATCAGTGCCAAGTTTATCCACGAGAAGCTGGAGACCAGCCGGATCGTAGATTTGTCCGGCGATTACGACTGTGAAGGCGTCACGTTTCGCCCGGGAACGAAGAGGGGTGGGTCTGGCGGTATCATTCAGGATCACTGGAGTTGGACATGTCGGCAGCGTTTCGCGGATCAGGTCAGCCATATTGGACCCGATTACGTCGATGGCGTCTGCCCTCAGAAGCGCAATCCGGAGTGCGGGAATTAACGGTTTGCGGGCCGATTTCCAGAATCCCGGTGGATCGTAGAGGCTCAGAATGAAGCGGGAGTTGGAGGGGATTTCGGGTAAAACGGATTCCAAAAGTGCCAAGCTCCATGGAAGGTAGTCACCGCTCCACCAGATGATGTCGGGTCGGTGCTGACGGATGTGCCGGATCAGGCGTTTGGCATCCCATTTGGCGGGAGTTTCCCAATCGGTTCGATGGAAGAGCCGATCCAAAATGCGTGCGTAGTAGTGGCGGGCCTTCAGCGCACCGGCGAAATGAGGCTGGATGCGGGTTTCGTCGCCGTAGCGACGCTGGAGTTCGGGAACCGGGGCGCTGCGCCAGCTTCCGACAAACTGGTGGATGGAAAAGGTGTCCGGCAGTAAGCTCAGGAGGTTACGATACATCACGGCAGTCCCCGAGCCGAAGAAAAGATCGCTGCCGTGGACCAGTAGAACAGAGGATGATCCGGACTTGGTCATGGGTTGGATCGAGTCCGGTTTGAGTGATTGAAGCAGGTTTTTGGAGTGGAGTGCGTTCCATTCGTCGACAGCGGCGTGGATATCTACGGAATCCAGGGGCGCCGCCAACAGCCTGTTCAGGATGACGGTCCATTCCGGCAATGAACTGGCGACGGAAAGCCCGCGACCTTCGAAGCGTTCGAGTCCGCGTGCTCCGCTGGCGGAAGCAACGACCGGACGCCCATGTGCCAGCGATTCGAGGCATTTGATGGGAATCCCTGTGCCGGACACGACTGGATTAATGGTGACAGTGCAATCGGAATAGAAAGATGCAGTTTCATCGATTTTTCCGAGGACTTGGACGCCTGCGGGTACGATTCTGGAGGGATCGAATACGGATCCCGCGATGAGCAGTTTTGCGTTGGGGACACGATGGATGATATCCGGCCATACCGAGTCAATGAACCATTGGATCCCAGCGGTATTCGCAGCGTTTTTGTTTCCAATAAAACCGATTGTGTTGAGCGGGGAGGCGTCCCCAGATTGCCCGGGATTCGCGGGTTGCTGAATTACGGGTGCGACTTCGCGCACGTTGGCGAAACCGGCTTGCCGGATCGAGTCGCGGTCGTCCGATGAAATTGCCAGGATGCGGTCGGCACGACGGAATCCCCGTATCTCCCCCGCGAGGCTGGTTGAGAACCAATCATTTTTCATACCGGAAGCCGAAGCCACCCTGAAACGGTCCGCAAAACGATCGTGGGTATCCAGTATCTTCAGGATCGGCGACGGTGTCCATTCGAGATACTTGGACAGGTAGACGTAGGTGCAGATCACGGCATCGGGACTGGTTTCGCGCAGGATGACATCCCAGCGTTCACGTGTTCCGAAGTCGAACCAATCGTCCAACTCGCAATTCTGCTTGAGCGGGTAGTTGCCGTTTGGCAGCCATTTCCGGATGCGGGCGTGCCATCGTTGAGCGGCAGAACCGGACACGCTTGGGTGGCGGTAGGGTAAAACGTGAAGCCTGTTTTGCCAGTGCGAAATCATTGCTTTTCCCGGCTCTCCCTGAGTGGCAAGATAGGCGTAGTGCACCTCGTAGCGGGCGTCTCGCAAGGTCGATTCCATGCCGAGCAGGCGTGTGACCGGTCCGCTTCCCGATGGATGTGTTACAAACGGCGCGACTATGAGGATTCGTTTCAAAGTCTGGAGATGAGATGATTCAGATTGTGGCGGGCAAACTGTGTCCGGACCCATCTGACCGGATCAAAGTGCCGGCGAAGGAAGCGTAACGCCAGGTGATGAAGGGTGCAGGTAGGAGCACGAAAAAACCACTTTCCGGCTTTGAATCCTTTTTCTATGATGGATCGGGTCGGTTTTAAGTCCTGTGAGATGGCTTGCATGATCAGCGGCTTTTCAAAATTGGGATGGCGACAATCATTCAAATCGGCTGTTGGGTGTCCAACTGAAGAACGCGCAATGCGGGTCATCTGGAGGAGTCGCAAAGTGGATTGGACCGATTGAAGGTTTTCAAACGATGTGGCTTGCTGCTTGTGGAGACGCCAGGATGCAAGTGCGGCGGGGATGTGAATGGTGTTTGCTGTCAATCCGGCCCGTATTCCCCATTCGAAGTCTGCGGCTGATCCCAGATCATTCCTGAACAAGCCGATGCGGTCGAAAAGGGACTTGCGGATGAGAAGCTGTGTGAGCGACACATAGACGCTGCTTCCCATGTAGTGGAGCAGCCCATCGTGAGGCGCTTTCCGAATGTGTGCCTGGTCGAGAAGCTCTCCGAAGTAGCGGGCCACATCGCATTTGTCGCGATAGAATCCATCGATGGAGTGCCCGGCGGCATCGATCACAGTCAGGTTGCAATGGGCAATATCGCAATCCGGGTGTTCATCCAATGCCTCCACCATGCTTTGCAGGCAGTCGCGGCTCATGGTGTCGTCCGCCGGTGCGATGTAGATGAATTCTCCGGTGCATTGGCGAAGGCAGGCATTCCATGCGTCGTAGAGACCGGGAGGAAGCTGGAAGAGTGTGCACCTCGGATCCTTTCCCAATCTTTCCTGCAGGTATTCCCATGAACCGTCCGTCGAAAAACTGTCGGCAACGATCAACTCCCAATCGGTGAAGCTCTGCCCGAGGATGCTGTCGATCCGTTCCGGAAGAAAGACACGCTGATTCAGATTGGGGAGGCATATGCTGACTCTGGGGTGTGCAGATGAAGTGGCTGGGTTCATAGACTCATGCACGGAAGTTCAGATCAGGGATCGGTAGGTGTTCAAATAGTGGTGGGCGGTGGCATCCCACGAAAGTGATGATGCGCGTTGCTTTGCCCGGTTCAGAAGGTCCGATCTCGTGTCCTCGCTTTCCGAAAGCGAGATCATGGCGTCCCTTAATTGGGCTGGATCGGATGCGTCCACAAGCAGTCCTCCATCGCCGACCACTTCCGGAAGACAGGAATCCTTATGCGCGATCACGGTTGAACCGCAGGCCATGGCATCGAGTGCGGGCAGTCCAAACCCTTCGTAGAGACTGGGGTAGACCAGTGCGATGGAATGATGGTAAAGGTCGGGCAACTGGTCATCGGGAACGTAGCCAAGCCATTCGATGGCATGCGAAATTCCCGCAGTCTTCACCAGTTCGAAATCTGTGGAATCGGGTTCAGGGCCGACCACTTTCAGCCGGAGCGTTTTGCCAAGCCGATGGCATTGGGCGAGTGCATCCAACAGGGTGTCGAAGTTTTTGTAACCCGTTCTTGTTCCCACGTAGAGAAAGGAGTCCAGTCGGGGTTGTGCCGTACCCGATGGTGGTCGGAGATCCGTGCCCGAAAGAATCACCCGGATTCGGTCTTTTGTCCATGGATAGAAATGAACGAGATCATCCGCTGTGTGTTGGGAGATGCACACAATCTGATCGGCCATGCGGAGCATCCGGATTTTCGCGGGAATGCAGTGCGGATCCTTCTGTTGCCACTCCGGAAAACGTTCATGGATGCAGTCATGGACGGTTACGAGGAGGGGTTTGGAGATGATCCGCGCATCGGACATCGCAATCCAGTCGTAGTAGCTCGGATGGTACAGGTCGGTTGCGCAGCGATCCCGGATGTATTGACGTGCGCGATTGAGCTGATAATCCGCCTTTGGACCAAGTCCAAACTGGCGGTTTCTCGTGAGCTTCACAGATGTAAACTCAGGAGTCGGATGGATTGTTTCGTGGTCGCCATTGATGGTCCATCGGCAACCAAGACGCGAGGTGTGTTCGATGAGCTTCCGGAAGTAGGTATTGATCCCTCCGAGTTTCTGATAGCGGAAGATCCAGGCGTCGCAGGATATGCGTATCGGTTCCATTCGGGGTGTGGTAGCTCAGGGCATGTGATCGATTGCGTTCAGGAATGCTGTGGCGGTGGTTGCCATTGAGAATGACTGATGGGCGAATTCGAGGAGGCGCTTGCGTTCCTCCAGGAGCTCGCTTGGACTGATCCGTTGACGCAGCAATTCGGCCTTCAAAGCAGCGGGGGAGTTTGCGGGATAGGTGGGTAATCCGGCTTCCATGCATAGCTCGACGGAGCCTCCGCTGCCAGAAGCGATGACGCGGCAGCCGTTGGCCATGGCCTCTTGCATGATGAGAGGTCTGCCTTCTTCGCGTTGGCTTGGGAATACGAGGATATCGTGGCGTCTCAATAAATCCTCAATTGCATCGTGGCTGATATGGCCAATCGCATCCGTGATGTTCCAGACCGGGGATGCCGAGGTGGATTGCCGGAAGGATTCCCAAAAGCGTTGGGCCCATTCATTGGGAGCTTTGCCGGCCAGAGTCAGCTTGAATCCATTGCGTTCGGATTCGGTCATGGACTCGAGTGCTTCCCAAAGCACAGGAATCCCACGATCGGGGGTCAGTGCGCCTGCGTAGAGCAACCGGATGGGCTCGCCTGCAGGGATCGGTTGGATGGCGTGGCGGGTCGAGGGTAGAGGGATCCCTGCCGGCAGGATCGATTTTTGCCCGAATGAGACGGCGGGAGTGCGGTTTTGCCACTCCTGATAATGCGAAACAAAGAGACCAAGCTGCATTTCGACCGGATACTTGAGCCGAATCGAGCGGCCGACAGGTGCTTCGGCAGGGAGCCATGGCCGGATAAGGGGAGCAAGGGTGGTCAGGCGGGTCTTGGGCCTGGCGTTGTGGATTTGGAACCATGGGTTAAGGATGGCGCCCCCATGAGTTGGGATGGCGCGTAGCCAGGTGTCTTCCATCCAGCACGCTTGTGGAACGTTATGAAGGGGGGCTACTGTCATGAGGGACGGACTCATTCCCGCCAGATTGAAATGGCACACCCAATCGGGTTTAAAAGCGCGGATGATTTGCGACAGCCGGATCGCGTTCTTCTGGCTCTCAATGATATACGACAGTCGTCCCGTTGGAGACGATGTGTTATTGCTCCGGCATTCCAGAACACGATAAACCCCTTCGTCTGAATCTGGGGAAGTGTCATGAGACGGACGGGTTCGGGTGACAATCGCGCACGCGTGGCCCAATACCCTCAATGCCGCAACCAGGTGAAAGAGGCGAATCTCGTATCCTCCTTCCGCGTCCGGCGGGTAACGATTGCTGACAAAGAGGAATTTCACGGTTTCAGGGAGAGAATGAGGTTCTTGAAGTCGCCAACCGGATCATCCGGGAGTTGGGGTTTGATGCGTTTGTGGGCTTCGATCCCCATGACTTCCCATTGATGTCTGGCTTCCCACGCTCTCCTCAGGGTCGACTGAATGGTTTGGCGTTGGCAATCTGGAATCAGAAAACCTGTTTCGCCATCATCCACCCAGTCCGGATTGCGGCCACATGCGGTGACAATCGGAATTCGTCCGCAGTGCATGGCCTCTGCCGTGATCATGGGTAATCCTTCAAAGCGTGATGGAAGCACAATTGCCGCATGTCGCGAATAGATCGTTGAGGGATCATTACAATACCCTCCGAATGAGAAGCGGTGTTCGAGGCCTTTGGATGCGATGCGGGCTTTGAGTTGTGCCGTGTTATCCTGATCTTCGCCATAAAACGTGATGTGGATGGGGGTGTCTTCCCAGAATGGATCAGCCAAAGCATCGACAAGAAGGTCGTGTCCCTTCGAGGCGAACTGGATGCGCCCGATGCAGGCGAGCGAATGAACGGCATCGGATGGAAAGGGAAGCGGGGATGCTGGACGGGTGCGAATCGGATTGTCCACGATGCGGTAGGGCGCCATCGGCTGGCAGAGCAGCTCTTCCATGATGGCGCGGTTGTCCTCGCTCAGGAAGCATCGCATGGCAGCGTTGCGGTAGAACGTACGGAGGTTGTTCCAAGTGTCGTCATCCGGGAAAGTAAACCGGTCCGCCACCTGCAGGTTGATCAGGTAGGGGATTCCCGATTGCGTAATCGCTTCGAGATCCGCACTCCAGTCGAGGTGATACCCGGCTGTGACCGTGATCAGGTCGGGGCGCGGATTCAGGAATTGCTTCAGATGGTGCGGTTCGGCGCAAGCGGAAAGCCCAAGTCTGGGAAGCCATCGTTGCAGCCGTAGTTGGGTTCGAGTCCGGGGTGGATTGCGTTCAATCAATCGGGCCCCGATTTCGTAAAGGTGGTTGAGATTGGGAGATCGGTTCAGCCAGTGTTTGAAACAAACCGTCACCGGATGGTCATCCTGCACCAGCTGTTCGGCTGCTGCTGCCCAAAGGACTTCCGAGCCTCCCCACGGGAGGGCGGTCATGGTCGAATAGAAGGCGATATTCATGGGATCGGACGCAGGATAAGCCAATACATACCTGACGGGCGTTTCTCATCCATATAGACGAGCGTATGTTGGGATGGGTCAAAAGGCAAGGATGGCAGCGGAAGCGGGAAGTCGGATGGAGTCCGTTTGTGGCTATCGACCCGTTCGATCGCATGGGTGGGTTGGAAGCGTTCGATCAGCCGTTGCCCGGTTCCCGGAAGGAAACAGTCGTGGATTTCCACAATCAGGGTCGCATGCCTGAGGGAGGGGATGTAGTGGGGATCGAGTAGCAGGAGCTCGGAGCCCTCGATATCCACAAGAAGAAGTGGATGGGAATGGTCGTCGATCGCTTCAGCGAGACTGCGAAGGTCGCAGGCAGGGTAAAGGCGGATGCGGTCTTCCACTTCATTCAGGAGGGCCAGCTCCGGAAGGGGCGAACTTGGATCAGCTTCAAAGGCGATCACTGGCCAGGAAGTACGAAGGGCAACGCCCACCGCAAAGTAGCCTTCTGCTGCCCCAACATCGATGAAGATGTCGTGGTTACCCGAAAAGAGTTCCTCCCAGACTGGGGTCAGTTCGAGTTCATAGGTTCCGAGAATCTTGGGATAGTAGGTGCTTCCGATGCTGCGATCCACGTAACGCATGCCTTTGAAAGGGCCGGAGTAGGTTCGGGCAGGATTACCGAGTGTGAGGCGCACAATGTCATTCACCCTGCGTGTGGGCCAGTCCCTGAGTAGGTGGCGGACCATCCATCTTTTCATCTTGCGCATCATGGTTTGGCCTCCTTGATCACTTCGGTTTCCCAGTGCATGCGGGGCCGGATCATTCCCCACCAGGTGTGCTGGAATTCCTTTCGCATGGAACCGGTGTCATGAACCGTGAAACTAATGGCGGATTCGACGACTCCGTTTGAGTGGGATGCGTCTGTGGATAGGCAAATATCGCAGGAATACAGGCCGTCATTGAGGAAGTTTGCGGGGATAGTCATCCTGCTTTCATAGAGTCCTTCCGGGTGTTCGGCATACCCCCAACGATCTTCTCCGGTTGTGGCTGACGGGAGATTGGGAGACGAAAGGATGTGCGCCCCGAGGGAATTGTTGACGATCACCGAAGCATTCAGCCTGGAACCCCCTTTGAGACAGCGATAGCGAATGATGATTTCCACGGGTGCGTCGATATTCACGTGCTCGGTGACATGCCCGTCGCTCCGGACGCTTGCTGCTTCGATTTGGGCGGTCCCATCGCCCGCCTGGCCGGTCCATCTGGCAGTGGAGGGTTGCGATCCATCGCCATCGGCCTTGAGGTAGTCCCGGATCACATCTGCTGTATCGCCGTCCTGAATCAGTCTTCCCTGATGGAGGCGAATGGATCGCGGGCACAGATTCGAAAGGACGTCGAGTTGATGGCTGACGAAGAAGATGGTTCGTCCTTCTTTCGCGAGGGCTTTCATCTTTTCGATGCATTGTTTGCGATAGACCACATCTCCTACTGCCAGAACTTCATCGACCAGAAGCACTTGGGAGCTCAGGTGGGCTGCGACGGCGAATCCGAGGCGGACATACATGCCGCTGGAGTAGCGTTTAACGGGTGTGTCGATGTGTTGGGTGATGCCGGCGAATCCGACGATATCATCGAAGCGTTGACGGATTTCCTGCCGTGTCATCCCGAGAATGGTGCCGCTGAGGAATACGTTGTCCCGGCCGGTGAGCTCCGGGTGGAATCCGGTTCCCACCTCGAGCAGGCTGGATACTCTGCCGCGGAGCCACGCTTCGCCTTCGGTCGGCTCGGTGATGCGGCTGAGGAGCTTGAGCAGGGTGCTTTTCCCGGCCCCGTTTTTGCCAACGATACCGAGAACCTCGCCCTCGTTTACCGAAAAGGATACATCGCGAAGTGCCCAGAAATCGGATGCTCTATCCGTGTGGTTCGCCTGATTCTTGCGGAAGACCCGGCTCGAGAGGTTTTCGAGTTCTTCCCTCAGGCTGCGGGCGCCCCATTGCCCGAGCCTGTAACGTTTGCCGATGGAGTTGACTTCGATGATTGGGAGATTCATGGCGATGGGGCTCTATACGGTATCGACAAAATTACGTTCGACCTTACCGAACAATAGCACGCCTGATATGAGGAGCAGGGTGCTGATCCCCATTCCGATCAGGGAGGTGCTCAGCGAGAAGGTCGCGCTGCCCAGCATGCTCCATCGGGTGGACTCCACCACTGTGGTCATCGGATTGATCAGCGCGATCCATTGCCAGCGCTCCGGGATCATGGACAGCGGGTAGACGATTGGGGTAACGTAGAGCCAGAGTTGGATGATGAAGCTCTGCAGGTGTTGAAGGTCGCGGTATTTCGCTGAGAGAGCGGAAAGCCAGAGTCCGGTGCCGAGTCCGGTCATTCCCGCCTGCAGTACAAAGATTGGTAGCAGGAGGGATCGCCAGGATGGAAGAAGGGCATTTCCTTCGGGCAGCATGAAGGCATACACGCCCAGAACCACGAGAAATGTCACGAACTGGATAGCCCAACCGATCAATTGGGAGACACTGGCGGAGAACGGAGCGATGATGCGTGGGAAATAGACCTTTCCGAAAAGATCGGCATTACTCTGAAATGAGTTGCCGGTCGCCTGCAGCACGGTGGCATGGTAGTTCCATCCGAGCATGCCGCAGAGGTAGAACAGCACAGGCGGAATGCCGTCGGTGGGAAGCGCCGCCAATTTGCCAAAGATGACCGTGAAGACGAGGGTTGTCAGGAGCGGTTGGAGAACGAACCAACCGGGGCCCAGGATGGTCTGTTTGTAACGGGAGCTGAAATCCCGGTAGATCAGGAGAACGACAAGGTCCCGATAGCGGATCAGCTCTTTCAGATCAAAACTGAATAAACCGGCTTTTCGGCGAATGTGGATTTCGGGGAAGGACGATGAATCGGTCTGCATGATGGCCATGGGTCTATTCGCAAATGCTGATCATCCGCAGCATGGAAAGGTGAGGGGGACGGTTGGATTATTCTGGAAAGATCTCGGGATTGATGAGGGTGGATGCATTTTCATTCGCGCCAGATTCCTGTGTGGGATGCAAGAATGATGCATGGATTTGCCGGGCGGAGCAAGACCCGCGGTGTGCAATTCTATGGGAAAGCCCCGGATCGGATGAAAGCAATGGCAGTCTCCCTACAGAGGGCTTCACTCCGTGCGATATAACGTATCGCACTCGAATGTTGTTTTTCCTTAACTGCCCTCGGATTGGTCCGATGATCAGAGGTATAACCCTCAATCGCCATGCCCCTCTTACGCATCAAACACCTCATATCGGACCTGAAGCAGGAAATCTCGGATTCCGTCCCGCCGGAGGATCAGACCCGGAGTCGGCTGGATGCGATCGTCTCGGAGATGGAAACCGAAGTTGCAAACGAGTCTCCTCTTGCGGTGCTTCCCGAAAAGGTTTCGGACTGGGTTAAGGAATACGAGGCCACTCATCCAAAGGTCACCCGCATCCTCAATGACATTGCCACCACCTTGAGCAATATGGGAATCTGAATCGCTTCAGAAGCGGGCTGATTGTATAACTCCCGATATCTCCGGTATGGCCAAAGATCATCCGGGACTGGAGAGAGCAAATGACCGGTGGACCGTTTCCTGAAGGAATCACTGAGTTTCAGGAGCGCTTCACAGAAATGGGAAAGAAGATTATTGCGCCATGTTCGATATTTTCAAATTTGAGGAAGATCCCCGTGTGAAACAAGCCCGGAAACGCCAGACGGCTATTGCTCGAGCTCCTGCCGATGTTTCCGATACAGCGCAGGAGATTAGTGGATACTTGTTCCCATTCTGTGTTTATAGAATTCTCACTGGAGCATAGTAGAACATCCATTTTATTATATTGTGAGGCAACTGGTAGTCCCATAAAAATACATGAATGAGGGTTAGGTAAATTCCAGCCGATGTACAAATGATGACAATGAAGGCGGAAATCCAGGCGGTACATATTTCCATTCCTTTCAAATATGTATATACGCGGTCAATCAAGTAAGCACCACCAAAAGCGAAAAGTGGCATACTAAAGGTCATCCGTCTTTGTCCATATGAATCTCCAGACCACCAGTCAAAAACAGTCGCGTTGATGTAGACTTGACCCGCGACTGCAACGAACATGAGCACAAAAAACACAAATTCCTGTTTGGTTCCATAACTCTTTATGAGCAAGGCGACGTATCCGATCAACCCCAATAACAGCACAGGGTGATGAGAAAACAGTCCATTCCGGGGAGAAAATAGAAGTGATAGAATCTTCGGATCGAACCACGAGAGAAAACCGTCGCCTTGGGGTACAGTAAACGGATGTCCAAAGAGGTAATAGTTTGTCATCATAGTGGGAGTGAGTCCAAAGAGAAACACAATACCGGTGATAGCGATGTTTCTCAAATGCAATTTCCACAAAATGAATTTGTTTTGATATAAATGGTAAAGCAACATTAATAGCATCACAAATACGGTCGTAATGTTCTGTGTCCGTACCAAGACATGAAGTGCACCTGAGAATCCAAGAAAAATATAGTATGCGATATTCCTGTGTCTAGATGCGTTGAGAATAAGGAATAAAAAAAGGGTAAATGTGAAAAAATCATACACATGGCTCATTGAGGCTTCAAATACCGTATAGTAATACAAAGGAGTCGCAACCAACACGATCCATGTCGCCATTTTCGACATTGAATCAGAAAAACTCCGAGAGAGCATTTTGGTTAGTAAAACAATTCCAATGGTGCAATATACGACCCCAGAATACATGACGGTGTATTGGAAAAATTTCCCGTATGGGTTCATGTCGATAGGTACCCCGAGAAGGGAGATGAGTTGTCCCGCGATGAACGCAAGGACAAAGAAAGGTAGCCATAGTAGGGCGGGTCCGACTGTGAAAACGTTTAGAGGTTTGTTTGTTTCAGGATTAATGACATCGCGAAAATGATAATGATCCGTGTCAGTCTTCATCCAACTGAGTTTCTCCACTCTGTAGTCATTTGTAAAATCAAAATCGCCATCAAATAGGCCTGATATAAGGAAATTATAGTAGTATTTTCCATCGCTTTCCACTTTATAGGGCCAGTTTCGATATGTGCCGAACGAAAAATATGATATGGTCAAAACAATAGAAACAATAATCAAATGCCTCCGAGCGCACCACTTACAAACATATGATATTCCAAGTATGTTTTTTTGTTCTTCTATTTTCATGATGAAAAGTCCATAATTTGGCGTTAATGATAGAGTAGATTTCGGTGAGATATACAAATTTTAAACCATGTTTCCTGAGTGTAACAAATCGGTATTAAAATAAACGCATGGATGCTCTGCATTTTCGGGTGGAATCGAGGCGGAAATGGGATGCTGAGATTTGAGCTAGACCCGGCTCGAAAAGTATAGCGAAGGGGAAGTAAAGGTTTGATAAAAGCAAAAAACGCGGCAAGTATCTGTTTTGAAATAACTTAGAAACTTGTTAACCAGCGTTTTTATGCAGTTTGAATTGGATCAGGAAAGAGTCAACCGGATTTTTTCAGCCCGGAACACGGATTTTGGTGATTTTTTGCGCAAAGGGATGGAGTTTTACCACGACAACCCTGAGGTGGAGCGGATCATTCTGGCATGCCAGAACCGGGTGGGTCTCGAGAAGAAAAGGCAGCGGGTATGGGAGGCAC
>JAPXRV010000050.1:0-23764 GCA_033813415.1 Opitutales bacterium
TCGGAGATGTGTATAAGAGACAGATTAGGTATCATTCCGGTAACACGGGTTTGCTGGAATGTATCAATCGCAATGCTTCCGGCCGCTTCCAGACAGGGTTCACGCGCCTTCCGGTTAATAGGGAGATAGATTTGTTCAATCCATATCGGAGAATCACAAGCGTGCCAATCATACTCAACAGCAATGAGAACGCCGTGATAATCAGGGTCAGACGCAGAAAACGCCCCCGCAACGTCGGCATCTTCGATAGGTCTCCACCACGGGTCATTGGGTCACCCTTCGTCCCCTTCTTTCAGACAATACCCGATCCCTCGAACAGTGTGTATCATCCTTGAGAAACCGCCTTCCTCCATCTTCTCGCGCAGGCGTTTCACATACACTTCAACCAAATTATCATTCACATTGTAGAAGTATCCCCAGACATGTTCGCAAATCTGCGCACGCGAGTATACCCGTCCCGGTTTTCGCATCAGGTATTCCAAGAGTCCGAACTCCCGATTCGTAAGTTCCAGTGGTTTCCCACCCCTTTTCACCTCGCGGGTCACCAGGTTCAGGGAAAGATCACCAACAGACAAGAGAGTGAAACCCTCGGATGCATTGCGCCGGGCAAGTGCTCTCGCTCTGGCCACCAGTTCCTCTCCATGATAGGGTTTGGAAAGATAGTCATCGGCCCCCATGTCCAGCCCCTCCACACGCTCTGTCAAACCACTTCGAGCCGTAAGGATCAACACAGGGGTAGTCACACCCCGTGCACGCATTTCCCTCAAAACACTCAATCCATCACGACCAGGAAGCATGATATCCAAAATCACGACGTCAAAAGATTCGCCCAATAAACGATCCAGCGCGGCATTTCCATCCCGCTCCTCGTGAACCAGAAAACCCGCGGCCTTCAGAGAATTCCTGGCAACACCGGCAATCCGGATATCATCCTCCACGATCAGACACTTCATTCAAGAACTGACTAAGCACATTTAGCGACTGCAGGCAAGCACGCCTCCTGGTTCCACCCGTTTGCGGATGTTTTATTCGCCAAGCTGGAGAAAAACGTCTGATCCAGGATAATAATCAACCCTGTATGATCCAACGCAATTGCTTCATAAATCTCTTAATTCTACCAGTATTCCTCTGAGGCGTATTACCAAATAGCCTGTCCAATTCGTTTTCAACATCGGACGACCGGAATGGCTTGGACAAAAAACCACAAGCTCCGGCAGCCAAAGCCTCGTTTCTAATACTATCCCCTACCGCGGTACATACAACGATCTTCGCCATTGGATCATCCTCCAAAATCATGCGCATTGCCTCCATTCCGTCCATACCCGGCATCAGCAGATCCATCGTAACAAAATCGGGCTTCGACCTGCGGTAGGCTGTCAGGGCTTCGTTTCCATTGGTGGCAACTCCAGCCACCTCGATTCCCTTCTGCCGAAAAATTGTCTTCAACACACTGACAACGGTACCCGCGTCATCTACAATCAATGCTTTTTTCATGGATTACCTGAGTTGACAAGAGGAGTAGCATTACAAAGGAAGTCCAAAGAATCCAAGAGCACTCGTCGGAAACCAAAGTGTTTCAATGATTCTTAAATACAATTATTACATTTTCAAGTGTATTTTATTTACCTATCACATCGAATCAACATCCCCGAAAACCATAGTGTTTATTAACAGATCCATTCTATCGACCCGCACCCGATCAACCCATGCGGCATCAGTTTATCGCTCAATCATACTTGCTATCGCTGCCTCATCATCATTTGATTGCCAGCAAGCAATCCACCATTTTTAACTTCAGCCCTCCATGCCCTTCAGTGGGCTGATCTCAAATCCATATTATCTCAATCTCATGGAAAACCAGACCTACACCCAACAGAATCAGTCACTCCTCAGTGGCATGAAAAAGATCAGCATGGCCCAATCAGATGTCGTTCAACGTTTTCAGGGTCTCCACATGGCATCCATGAAAGCGGGAACTCTTGATGGGGCCACCAAGGAACTCATGGCCCTGGCCTGCGGAATTGTCTCCCAGTGTGAAGGCTGTATCGCCAATCACATGGCAGCCGCCCTCAGAGCTGGAGCTTCAAAGGAAGCGGTCTTTGAAACCATAAGTGTTGCCATCATGATGGGCGGAGGTCGTGCGCTCGCCTATGCTGTAAAAGCAGCCGAAGCTTACGAGGAATTTGCGAAATAGTCCGGATCAAGGTGCGGGCCAACCGGCCACCCTGCCTTTCGACCATCCATCATGCGATTTCCTTCCCGACTTTCACTCTTTTGCCTGATCCTCTGTCTATTCGGGTTACCACTCCCCGGCTCCCGAATCTGGTTCGACTCCCCCGGCCGGGATCCCATCGAGGAAGGATTTCCGCTCGGCGGCGGGCGCATGGGGATGCTGGTTTCGGGAGGAATCCATCGGGAACGGATTCCTTTGTGCGAGGATAGCGTGTGGTCGGGATGGCCCAACCCGAAAGCCATAGATCCAAAAGCGGCGGAGGCACTCGATGTCATCCGCAAGCTCTTTTCGCAAGGAAAGGATGCCGAAGCCCAGACCCTGACAAATGAAACCCAAAAAGGTATTTGGCAACCGGATCCCACATGGAATACCTATGAGGCGTATGGCTCCTATCAGATGCTCGCATTTCTGGATCTCGAATTCTTGAATCCCATCGAAGATGTCAGTGACTATACGCGATCCCTTGATCTGGCTTCCGCTGTAGCGACAGTGACCTACCGCTCAGGGAAAGCAACTTTCACACGATCCCATTTTGCGAGCTATCCTGACGGTGTCATGGTTGTGCACATTCACTCTGACACTCCCGGCGCGATCAGTCTCAAGGCTGCGCTTTCCCGTCCAGATTCGAACGCCTTTGTTTCAACGGACGAAAACGGATATTTCCTCCTTCAAGGGGAGATGGCCGCACCTTCACCAAAGAAAGGACTCTCTTACCACTGCAGACTCGGATGGGCAGTCGAAAACGGTTCGTTCGAAGTATCCGGGAGTGAAGTATTTTTCAGCGACGCGGAGGCCGTGACACTCGTGATTACGGCTGGAACGAACTACCAAGGGCTGCTGAGTGCTCCAGACTATCTTGGCGCGCCACCTCTTCAAGAGACAGAGGATCAACTACTTACCGCTATCAGATCCGGAGTCTCGGTTCTCAGGAGAAAACACATAGCCGACCACGGAGCGCTTTTTGGGGAAGTTGCCCTTCAGATTGAGGGACCGGACCACGACGACCTTCCGACAAACCGAAGAATACGGAACATGGAAGCGGGAGAAAAGGACCCCGGACTGGTGAGTCTTCTCTTTGATTTCGGTCGTTACCTGATGATTGCATCGTCCCGGCCAGGGTCACTTCCGGCAAACCTGCAGGGTCTCTGGACAACAGCCCGGTTTGACGAAGAAAAGCAGCAATTCGACTACTACACTCCTTGGAACGGCGATTACCACACAAACATCAACGTTCAAATGAACTACTGGCCGGTCCATGTGACCGGACTCGACTCATGTTCAGATCCGCTGGTTGATCTCATTCGCGGAATGGCCGATTCCGGTGTAGAAACGGCCCGCGAACAGCATGGGTGCAGGGGGTGGACAGTTCACACCATTCACAATATCTGGGGCTTTACAGCTCCCGGTTGGGAAGCATCTTGGGGACATTTTCCGATGGCGGGACCTTGGATGACGCGACACCTCTGGGAACGCTATGCCTACACCATGGACCTTGATTACCTCAAGTCGGTCTACCCGATCATTCAGGAATCCGCACGGTTTGTTCTGGACTGGTTGGTTGAAGATCAAGGCTCTGGATATCTGGTGTCCGGACCTTCTGCGTCTCCCGAAAACCGTTTCTTACTCGAGGACGGAACCACCGCCTATTTCTGCATGGGACCTTCCATGGATCAGATGATCGCTTATGATTTGTTTCAAATAATGGAACATGCGGCAGATGCCGTGGGCGACTCATCTTATCTTCGGGAGGAAGTCAAAAACTCCAAAGAGAAACTGCTGCCTCCCCGTATCGGAAAGGATGGAAGGCTGCTGGAGTGGTCTCAGCCCTATGAAGAACCCGATCCGGGACACCGCCACATTTCCCACCTCTATGGGCTTCACCCTGGATTCCAGTTGAGCTGGCAGCACTCCCCTGAATTCATGACTGCGGCAGAACGCACGATCTTGTACCGACTCGAACACGGGGGAGCGCACACCGGGTGGGGTCGTGCGTGGGTGGCTATGTTTCAAGCCCGATTGCATAACGGCTCGGAAGCGCTCAACCACCTCCGTCTGCTGCTCACAAAATCCACACTCCCAAATCTCTTTGGCACCCATCCACCCTTCCAAATTGACAGCAATTTCGGCGCATGCGCAGCGATTGCTGAGCTACTGGTGCAAAGCCATCAACTCAATGACGACGGAACCTTTGTTGTAACCGTTCTACCGGCATTACCCAAAGACTGGTCGAAAGGAAAAGCCCGGGGTTTACGAGTGCGGGGTGGGCTCTCGATCGACTTCGAATGGAGTGACAGCAAGGTCACTTCACTCACCCTCCACGCCCTGAGAGGGGATCGAAAAACCACGCTGGAAATCGGCGGAAAATCGATCCAGGTATCGCTCAAAGCAGGTCGGAGTCTTTCACTCCAGCCTTGAGCCCAAAGCTTTTCAAGCGAGAGCGAAGCGTGTTGGGATGCAACCCCAGCAAACAACTCGCGCTTCCTTCGCCCTCGATGCGTCCACCCGACTGGACCAAAGCCCGTTGCAGGTTCTCCCGCTGAAACACAGCCATTTCCTCTTCGTTAAGGACTCCGATTCCAAAGCCGAATTCCTTGACCATCGCAGATCCGGATGCCGATGAGACAGCTGCAATATCCCGCCCCGGAAGCACAAACCTAAGTTCACGTCCTCCGGACAAAATCACAGCCCGGGCCACCACATTATGAAGCTCACGAATGTTGCCGGGCCACTCGTAGCTCTCCAGCATCCGCATCGCCTCAGGGGCGACGGGAATGATGCGGTATCCGAACTTCCTGCATTCAATCCCGACAAAATGATTTACTAATAAAGCCACATCTGAAATACGCTCGCGAAGCGCCGGGATGCAGATGGGAAAGACGCTCAGCCGATAATACAGATCCTGACGGAACCGCGCTTCCCTGCATTCCCTCTCCAGATCGCGGTTAGTCGCCGCAATCACGCGCACATTGACTTCGATCGTCTTGTCCTCTCCCACCGGTTCAAAAGTGCCTTCCTGAAGAACCCGGAGCAACTTGCTCTGCAAATCCATCGGAATTTCTCCTACTTCGTCCAAAAACAGGGTCCCTCCATCTGCGAGAAGAAAGCGCCCCACTCTTGACTTGATGGCTCCCGTGAAGGCCCCTTTGCAGTGTCCGAAAAACTCACTTTCGAAAAGCTCCTTGGGGATCGAGGCACAGTTCACCTTCACCAAAGGGCCGCCCCGGCGGGAACTCAGCTCGTGAATCCTGCGGGCCATCAGCTCTTTGCCAGTCCCCGATTCTCCAGTCAAAAGCACGTTCGCCTCTGTCGGAGCCACTAAATCTATCTCATTCAACGCTTTGCGTAGTGCGAGGCTGTCGCCTATTATACCTCCGATGTCTGCCTTTTCACGAGCCTCCTCCCTCAGGTATTCATTTTCAAGGGAAAGCCTCCGGCCACTCTCCTCCATGCGCTCCCATTCGGCGGCATTAGTCCATGCGGATCCAAGATAGCACCCCAGAATGCGGTGCCATTTGAGCCTGCGCGAACTATCGAGTTCGATACTACGGGAATAACAAGTCAGAAGAATTCCCCTGCCATGCTCATTTACCCGGAACCCAGTCGCCACGAAACTCTTAATACCCATCTCTGCCAGTGGAACCGGGACTTCCCATTGGGTTGAATCATCGGCATGAGACTGACCATCCGCATCCAGCAACGATTCGTTTAGAAAGGCTGTCCATGCCCCATTGCCAATGCCATGTTTCATCATCAATCGATCCGCATCGGTATCGTTTGAACATACTATATTTACCATACGAATCGACTCTTCGGATTTTGTCTGGATCAACACCGCCACAATGTCCGCATGGTCCGGACGATTGCTCAGAAATGAAGCATATCGGGAAAACAAGGCATCCCTTGTGCGCTCCTTTCCCAAACCCGACAAAAAGTCCATGTGGATATCCACATCCACCTGCGTGCGACGGATCTCCAGATGCGCGCGCACTCTGGCCAAGACCTCGGCGTGATCCAAAGGCTTTGATATGAAATCAACCCCTCCCGCAGCAAACGCACGGGTCTTGTCCTCAGAATCCGAAAGAGCCGTCATGAAGATGACGGGAATGCCTGAAGTCTCCGGCTGCAACTTAAGCTTCCGACAGGTTTCGATTCCACTCATACCGGGCATCATGATATCCAACAACACCATGTCAGGCTTCACCTTTGTCGCCTGCTTCACGGCGCTCGCTCCGTCCTCCGCAACCAATACCCGATATCCTTCCTCCCGTAACGCCTCGAAGACCACCCTCAGGTTCACAGGCTTGTCGTCTACTACGAGAACCGTGAATGCCGAGTTCTTACCGGATTGAGATGCTAATGCCATGCTCCCTATTCTGAGACAATCCCACACACTGACAACGAAAAATCGTGGCAACTCATTAGCAAGAGTCGATTAATAGCCAACAACACCGAGTTTTCGTAGCCACAATAATGCGCGACTTTTACAAATCACACCATTTATCACAGATTCCCGAACGGATCGGACCAATACTTCAATTAAGAAAGACTAACGAGGGTCCAATGACATCATGCCTGCTTTGAGGAATCCCATCGCATAAGCCATGCCCGAATGCCAGGGAGCCTCGCAGGTCATTTGAGGAGCGTGGTCGGGAATGATCACCCCTTCAAAGCCATTCTCCTTGAGGATACGCAATACCCTCAGGACATCCACATCGCCTTCATCGATAAAGGTCTCGCGGTAATGCGGAGCCTTCCCCCGGATGTTGCGAAGGTGAACGTACCCGAGCGCCCCTTGCCGGCTGTATTGGTCAACGGTTTCGTAGATATCGCCCTCTGTCATTTCGGCAAGAGAACCCACACAAAACTCGAGTTTGTTGCTGGGACTGGGAACCGCATCAAGGAGGCGTTGATACATCTGAGGCTGATAGACCAGCCGGGGCTGCCCGCGCACGACCGGCATTGGAGGATCATCCGGATGAGCTGCCATTTGAACGCCACTCGCCTCCGCCACAGGCAGGACCTCTTCAAGAAAACGCGTCAGCCTTCTCCAGAGTTCCTCATGCGTGATGGTTGCAACATTACCCTCTGGCGCATTGGGATCATAGACCATGTTCCAAACCATCCCGTTTGGCATCGGAAGATCGTATGGGCCATCGGTTCCAACCATCGGAGCACCACCCCGTCCGCCAGGCAATGTCACCCGCCCTGCGACCCCGGCGAGACTGAAATTGTATCCCATGATCGGAATCCCGGCAGCGCCCATCCGACGAATAATGGTCTTCACGTTTTCGATGTGCTTCGCACGCTGCGGTCCATCCAGCAGGATATCATGCCAATGAGCCGGGTCAAAATTCTCGATTGCCTCCAGCTTGAGACCCTCCGCTTCGATGCTCTTTCGCAATTCTACCAATTCAGACTCTGACCACAATGCATTGGGATCACCCGCCAAACCCCAGCCACGGTCTGTACCCATGGGCTGGTCATCGGATGCGGAATGTCCCCCACCTCCTTTGAAATAGTCGACAAGGTGGGCCACGATGTGAGTGGCACCCGCTTGTTTTGCGAACCGGAAGTTATCCGGTGTGAGCATGTGACGATACAATCCCAGTCCGATCTTCATATCCAAGACGTTTCAAATATGGCACCATCCATACAAGTATTCAGAGAGACTTGTCACTCCCGAATCTTGTTGGACACTCAAAACCTTTTCACTGTTCGCTCGGTGTGCCGGGAACGTATCTCAAGCGCAAGTTGCGATAATACTCGAGATCATGCCCGGGAGTACCCACGCCCTCAGGAAGGGGCCGCTTCGAGAATGTCTGGAAATACGAAATGCAAGCGTCTCTCCACCAACGCGATTCACGCTCCTGACGAGTCAAAAGCCTCAACACATGATTGTGCTGTTGAGCATCAATGCTGCTCTCCAATCCGGCCCAGACTTCCAACCAGGATCCAACCGTATCGACACCCCGCTGGTAACGCAGACACATCTCATCCCAAAGGTCGTTTCCAGAAGCCATCGGATGATTCCATGGAAGGTGATGAAACCAAAGCAGGTATCGCTCCGGGCAAGCATCCACATCCCCGAAGATGCCCGCAACATCCGGGTGATACTGCAACACCGCTCCGGAGCCGGAAACCGTCCGGTCAAACCCGATTCCATCCGCATTCGCTCTGTGATAATAGACAGCAGTCCAATCCGGACGACCCTCATCGATCCATGGTCCAGGCCCGTAGTGGTGATCCCATGCCATGATGTGATGTAACCCGAGTGGCATCATGTAATCAACCACGGCAGGATGCGATTCCATCAGCATCTCCCGGATGGGAGTCACAACATGGGCATCATTCGAAAACGTCATGCGCACCCATTCTTCCGCGACCGACTCCGAGCTCAGATTCGGATTCCAGGCCAGACGCCCGAAGGCATACCAGTTGGCGGCCGCCATTGGGTGACCCGTCCAATTGCGGTTGGATCCGGTGTTGGCGACTCCAGCAATAGCTCCCGGCAGGTATCCATCATCCGCATCCGAGCCGGCTATCACCTTGGCGACGGTCGTCCCTTCTCCCGCCACGCGCGTGTCCGCATCCAGACAATTCTTCCACATCGGAGCGAGGTAAGCGAGATGAATGGATGCTCCGAGATACTCCTGAGTGATCTGCAACTCCAAAGTCTGGCGCGTCTTAGGCATAGCCCCGAACAAGGGGTGGAAAGGCTCGGTCGGCATGAAGTCAATCGCTCCATTTTTGATCTGGATAAAGACATTTGGACGGAAAGTCCCATCCAGTGGCTGAAACTCCGCATAGGCCTGCATCGCCCGATCCATCTCGATCTCAGCCGCGTAAACAAACGCACGCCACATCACGCTTCCCCCATGTGGGGCGAGTGCATCCGCGAGCATGTTGGCTCCATCGGCATGAGAGCGTCCGTAATCCTGAGGCCCTGGTTGGCCTTCGGAATTTGCCTTCACCAGAAATCCGCCAAAATCTGGCACATGCCGATAAATCTCCTCCACTTTGGCCTGCCACCATGCTGCGACCCCGGGATCAAGCGGATCCGCGGTCTCAAGCCCTCCGATTTCCATGGGTGCACTGAAACGGGCCGTCAGGAAAACCCGGATGCCATACGGACGAAAAACGTCAGCCAGCGTCGCAACTTTCTCCAAATAGGCCTCCGTGAGAATCACCGCGTTTGCATTCACGTTGGTCAGCACCGTGGCGTTAATGCCAACGGATGCACTCAGCCTCGCATAGTCATGGTAGCGGGGGCTGACATAATCCGGAAGCTCAAACCATTCCCAAAGTGAAAAGCCCGCGTAGCCGCGCTCAACGGTCCGGTTGAGGTTATCCCAATGATTCAACATGCGCAGCCCGATCTTCGGCTGATCCACCTTGTCGAGTCCGTGGGGGTAAACCCCAGTCTGAACCTGACGCAACAACTCAAACGCACCGTAAAGCACCCCCACTCCGGAGCGGGCGGCGATCATCACCAAAGGCTTTCCGTTCCCGTTCGAGTAGGTACGGACCACGTATCCCTCGGATCCAATCTGATCCGCATCCTCAGGGCGCAAACGAACCGCAATTTCGGGATTTCCGTCAATGGTGCCGATGAGCACGCCACCGGATCCGGAAACCTCAGGCCGGACCGATGGATCAATTCCCAGCAGACCTGAAAATCCCATTTGCAGCTCCGCAAGAGCCACCTTTACGGAGGGATCATCCTCCCGACAAACAAGACCGGTCACCACCGAGGTCCATGCCTGCCGTTGAGAGACCTGATCCAACGGATCATAGCGCAGCCAGGCCCTGTAACCATCATCTGCCCGCAGACCACCTGTATTCAAACCCACCAGGGCCAAACATGTGATCCACATCCATCGCATTGAGACACAAACACCCATGCGTAACTGGCTGCGGGGATGAAAAATCAGAGGACGGTTATTTCGAGCGAGAGGATTCAGTGTCATGGACTCCTATGGATCAAGGTTGAGTAGAACAGCATTTTGCCTCCTCATCCTGATCGGGAGCGTATGCGCAGAAATCTCCTGATACATGAATCAATCCCATCAGAACAAGCAGACCATCATAATAACGATAAAAACCTGTAGGAGTGGGAACATCCCACAGATACTGCACAAAAGGCAAGCCTGTCTCACGATCAACCGCTTGAGCACCAACTGCAGCCATCGCAAAAAGCCCGGATGAAGGCTGAGCACTAAGTGGTTTGCCATCTACCGTGAACTGATTGGGCATGTCCGCTCCGAATCCACCGAGGAAGCGCAATACTCGATTGCTCTGCTCCGGTTGCCACGGATCCTTGCCAAACCACACATGATCCAGCGCCACATGTGCGATGGTGCGCCATGCATCAAACCGGAAATCCTCATGCCCACCCAACACAAACGGACGTCCCTCGAAATCGGAATAGTCCGGCATCAGGCCGGTATCAGGATGCGCTGACTTACGCAGCATTTCACGCGCTGCTTCAGCCGCACCCGCCCAGAACTCGCGGTCATTGTCCGCCCACTTTGCAAAACACTCCAGGAAGGACGGCAATTGATAAGAAGGATCCGTCACTTCGGCCCATGATTCCAATGGCACAAAACGAATCACCTTCCGTTCGAGATCGAACATACTACTGATATCATCGTGCGAGCGATTCGCATTCAGCATCGACTCGAGAATCGCATTTGCCTCCGCCCGGTAATTGAATATGCCGTCTCCATCACCCCACCTGCCAGACGCAAGAAACAGGGTCATGGCAATCCATAGCTCGCCATCCGAGGCTGAACCAGGGTCCATCTGCGACCCATCCGTTGCACATTGCCATGCGAAATAACCCTTTCGAGGACCATCCGCATGCCGCATGTAGGTATGGGCCCACTTCCACAGCCGGTCAAACTCCTCCTTGCGGTCGAGTTGAACCGCAATCATCATCCCATAGGACATTCCTTCGGAACGAACATCGTTACTGGCCACGTCCCAGATGTAAGCCAGATCATCGCCTACCGGATAGTATATCCGCTCGGATTCGTCATCACCATAAAATATCTGCTGAAACGTATCCTGAATACGGGCGTCAATTTCGGAATCCGTCTTCCCCAGCCACTCGCTGAAGAGGTTGCGGGAGCACGGATCCCCACCCGGCCGCGCCACCTCATCGGCGGCACAACCGGGGGGGATCTCCCCTACAACACTGGATATCCCTAGTATTACCACATATATCCAAGAAATCATCACTCAGCTTTGGGGCCTGTTGTCAGCATTCGCAAAATTCTTCCGACGGGCCGCAAGTTCATCGGCAATTCGATAGTTCAGCTCCTTTGAGATCGGGTAGAAAAGCATCAAAACCACGGCTCCCACAAGGAACAGAGCAGGATACACTGCCGAACAATGCATAACACCCGTCACGGCGGATTCGGTCTGAACCACTCCGGAACCACTCTGATAACCATAGAAACCGAGCAACCATCCCTGAACTGCACCACCCACTCCGAGACCAAACTTCAGAGCGAAAACAACACCCGCGAACGCAAATGCGGTGGAGCGGCGGCCTGTCTGCCATTCCGAATAGTCTGCCGTGTCGGCGATCATCGACCAAAGCAGCGGAATGGAAGGACCATAGCATGCTCCCCAGAGAATACCCTGAACAAAGATCATGCCACTATTGGAGGCTGGGATAAACAACAGCCATAAGGTGCATAGTGCGGTTGCGGCCAAACTGACCGTAAATACTGTTTTTTTGCCGAAGCGCATCGACAAGGGCTTTGACAACATAACCCCAATCAAAGTTGTAGCGTTGCCAACCATGTTGATAAACCCGTAGGTTACACCGGACACGTTGCTCTGATCCTTTTGCAGCAACAACCCAAAGGTATCGAGAAACTTCTGCATCAGAGTCATTGCCATGCCTTCATCCGGCACCACCAGATTAAAACGCTGCAGGAAAGTGAACATCGAATCGAGATCCGCAACTTCCCGGAAGTAAAGCGTGAGGGAGCCCCCGCGAACAACCAGCATCACGAAAATACATAGAGTGGCGGCAAAGAGAACGACCCACGGCTTGTTCTTGAAAAGATCCTTGATGTCCTGTTTGACGGAATTGACCTGTTCAGGATCAGGCTCAACGCGTTCACGGGTAGTGAGGAACGTGATCAGGAAGAGCACAATCATGATCAAGGCAAATATCCCTATGACCATTGACCAACCTTTTGCTTCGTCAACCAATCCCGTCTCCTGAATGTGGCCAAACTTGGCAACCAGCGGCAAGGTGAGCCCGGTCACAATAAAGGTCGCCGTGGTCGCGGCCACAAACCGATAGGTATTCAGACTGGTGCGCTCATCCACATCTCCAGTCATCACTCCACCCAACGCGCAATATGGCACGTTATTAATAGTGTAGAGAAGCATCAGCATGAAATACATTCCGTAGGCATAAACGGTCTGCATGGTCGGCTCGAAGCCCGGTGAGGTGAACGTCATCCAAAAGATTCCCGCAAACGGCAGGGCAGACCACATGAGCCACGGACGGAAGCGTCCCCAACGGGTCTTTGTCCGGTCAGCAAACACACCCATCATTGGATCGGTGATCGCATCAAAAATGCGACCAGCCAAAAAGAGCGTCCCGGCCTTTCCAGGGGAAATGCCCATGACTTGCGTAAAAAACAGGAACTGATAAGCCATCAGCACTTGGAACACGAGATTCGCGGCTCCGTCTCCTACGCTGTATCCGGTCTTTTCTCCGAAGGATAACTTCTGGGTGTAATGTGACATATTGGGATGTTATTGGGGATAATAAAAGCTAGAGGATGATCATTAATGGTTATTCGTCCATCCAAAGCACAGTGGTGACGCACCTTGGGTAGTATCGACTGCCGCACGGAACTCCCGTGTTGCTGCGGATCTGGTCGCACATCGCCTGGGATCCGCAGGGTGACTGGCGTTGCCAATCCGCATGGACCCGATCCGCCTCCAATGCCTTGGGATTCAAAGCCTCAGGGAAAAGCTTGCGAACCACAAACTGGCTCAATGCGATCTTGCTGAACCATGTGTTCGTGCTGGTGCTGCTGATTTTCCATGCTCCGGTCTTCGCATCCAAGCAAACTCCCGGCTTGAAAATCTTGCACATATGGCGGCTCAGTTTGTCCATCAGATCCTTGAATCGGCCATTCCGATCATAGGTATCTTTCATCCCGAGGTATAGGGGATACACAAAGCCTTCCACCGCCGGAATGATCCTGGACCGGTTTCCACCTTCGAATACGGCAGGAAACATACCAGCTTTGGAATCAAATTGATCGGCTATTGATGTGGCGAGCATATCAGCAGAATGGGCAGCTTTGCACGAGGCCTCACCCATTCCAAGCTTTTCGAATACTTTTTCCAAAAGAATCCATGCGCCCAGCGTCTTGACCGCAAGATAAAGGTTGTTCCTTGCCTGACCGAGACTCACGTCCAAGCTATCGTATGTCGTGATCTCAGCCCCATCCGCACCGCACCGGGCACTGTCGAACTTCAAAATCCCGTTGCGCTTCGATGGCTGAGGATGATCCCGGTTCATCATACTTTCCGCGCATGCTTCGAGAACACCCTTGCGCGCATCCAACCACTCAGTGTCGCCCGTTTTCAAGCCATAGGTCACCGCTGTCAGCACCCAGTTCAGGAGCTGCTCCATGGTCATGTGACTGAAACAACCCGTCAGGTTCTCACACTCGTAGCTCGACCGACCCTTGGGCGTAAATGCATGCAAAACACCCATGTCATGGGTAAACGAGATACCGCCCTTGGTCAGGCGCCCACTGGAAACCTTGATCCGGTCCTTGTAGGAATACCGGTTTACAAACTGATCGAGTATGTTTTTGACCGCCCATGGGAAGAAGCGAATCTCGAAGAACATCTGATCCACCGCAAGATCGAAGGTATTCATCATACGATACTCACCTTCGTTCACCACATAAACAGCCCCATCCTTGCCCCAGAGGAGCTGAGAGCTTCCGAAATAACTGTGGGTGGATTGGGCAATGAGGAACTTCTGATCCTTGCTTAGGCCCGATTCATCCAACTCCTTATCCCTCAGCGAGGCAAGCCCCTCATAATAAGAATGATGCGCCAATCCATGCAGCATCACATCTTCCAGATTCTTGAAACACCGCGTGTAGGCGTAGCGTCCCGAAACTCCGGTACTCACCACCCCATCCCGGAAGAATCCCAGAACCAGGGGGAAGCGCCTCTTTTCCCCTGCTTTGACCCGGAAAATCAATCCCGACTCGCCACCGATCACGAGCAACCCGCGGTAGTCCCGAAAACGCGGATTCAGGATATCGAAACCCTGACGGGATTCAACCGCTTCATCCGGCTGGGTCGCAAACCCGAACTCGGTGTTGACCGCGAATCCCTGCAGCCGCACTTCGGTGTCTTCCAACGGACGGAACAGACGATCAGGGTCACCGACACCAAATACCAGTTCCGCATCCTTTTTACCCTTGGTATTGTCGTATTCGATCCAGGCATTCAAATGGGGAGAAAGATGCTTCCTCGAATCCTCTTTTCCCATCGTGTCCGGATCCGGCATCTCTCCGAAAGGAGACAGTATCGAAAATGCGAACTTTCGATTGGAAGTAAGCCAGGAATCACTGGCCCAACCCAATTTCCGCTCCGTATCAACAGAAGTCAAAGGAACAAAATTGTCAGGCGGACGGGCAGTTGCGGCCTCACCAGTAAAGGCGGACTCATTCCATTCCGTCGGCTTGAAAAATGGAAGCAACCGCCAAGTCGCATCCGAAGATTCACGGAAACCCACGTATACGTTCTGATGTGCAGGCCCCCTCAACGCATGCCCAAAGCCTCCAGGACTGTCGATCAGACCAATCGTGAAACTCGAAAACGCTCCAAACGGCGAATGCTGCGTGTGGAAGCTTTCAACTGGGGAAGCTGGTGTTTTCATTGCCATGGGGGAAGGGTAACTCAAACGATTCCAGCCATCCCATCCCGAAGGATGAAACACCTGAAACGTATGGGATCAGGTTTGAAACAGGAAGCCATTCACAAATCGACAAAGTTTTAATTCTATAATTAGAAACTTCGCCGAATTTTTGGATTTGCCGATCCTGCTCCACTTTCCGAAGCTCCTTGATGGTGATCTGAAAAAAGCGTTGGAGGTTCTTTTCCGGAACATAACCTCATTGTTTGATTGAGACGCTTGCAACCAAAACGACTACACCCGGCCGATGAACCATAAATTTATACTTCAAAACTTGTGTACCGATGAAACTTTGGATCACCTATCTTCGTTCCATTATACCTAAACCTGTTCCATTTTGATTAATCATACGATGTCCAGACGATACCGACAATCTCCAGCAAACCCCATCGTGTTTGCTTTGGCGTGCTTGATCATGAGTGGGTGCATGTCATGGAGATCCGGGATCGAACCCGCCAGTCCGCCCGTTCCGACCGCCTTTTCGATGAATGGATCGGAAGTCCTCAACGATCGTTGGTGGGAACAATGGAACAGTGCCGAACTGAATGCCTTAGTGGAGGAGGCATTGAGCGAGAACTTCTCTCTTTCCGCTGCATGGGCCCGACTGGAGCAGGCTGAAGCGAGTCTAAGCAAGGCAGACGCCGGCATATTCCCGACGCTTGGAGCGTCGGGCAACGCGCGCAGGGATCGCTCCATTGGAGAAGACCGGGACACGATCGAAAACGACAGCGGATCGGTAGGATTATCCGCATCATGGGAAATCGACCTGTGGGGCCGCATCCGCTCGTCATCCAATGCAGCGAGGTTGGATCGGGATGCGAGCAAGGAGGATCTCCAAGCGACCGCCATTTCATTGGTCTCGCAAATTGTGCAAACCTGGCTGCAATTGGGCGAACAACACGGACAAAGGGTTCTCCTGAGGGAACAGATCTCCTTATCCGAATCCACTCTTGAGCTCATTCAGGCTCGATTCGCACGCGGACAATCCAGCGCATCCGACTTATGGCAGCAGGAAAGACTGGTCGAAAGCCGAAAGGGTAACCTCATTCTTGTGGAAGCCAGAATCAAGAGCCTTGAGTATGCGCTTGCAGTTCTGATCGGGAAAGACCCCGCCTCCACCCGCTTCCCAGCGATCACTTCGATCCCTGTTCCTCCCCCATTTCCTTCAACCGGAACACCGGCCGAAGCGCTTGGACGACGCCCGGACATCCGGGCCGCATGGATGCGGGTGGAAGCAGCCGACCATCGGATCGCCTCCGCCATGGCCGATCGATTCCCACGCATTTCGCTCAGTGCCGGGTTATCCTCTCCATCCTCCGAGACCCTGAATCTTTTCAATGAATGGATCACCTCTGTTGCGGGCAGCCTGGGCATCCCGCTGATTGATGGGGGATCCCGCCGGGCCGAAGTGGATCGTAACGAAGCGCTGCTCCGCCAATTACTGAGCCAATACGGGAACACCTGGCTTACCGCCATTCGCGAGGTGGAAGACGCTATTCTTGAGGAGAAAACCCAACGCGCCTATCTCTCCTCGATCGACACTCAGATCGGACTGGCGGAAAGGGTTCTCACTCAGACTTCCAGCCGATACGAGCAAGGGCAGCTATCCTATCTTCAGGTTCTTGAGGCACAGCAAACACTCCAAGGGCTCCAGCGCAGCCGACTCGAAACCGCACGTGCCGCCGCCGCCGCTCGGGTTGATCTTCACAAAGCCATCGGAGGCGGTTTTGAGCTTCCGGCAAACCGGGCTGTTGAATCCATTTTGAAAACTTCGGAATATTGATCATCTCTATGACTAAATCCAGTGCATCTGAGCCAAAGGCTCCAACCAGCCCTGAAAACTCTCCCAATAATGCGGCAGGCGGTTTCCTTAAAGTGCTGCTACCGGTAATTGTGCTTGCTGTTGGGGTGGTTGCCGCAGTCATTCTGATGAAAACGGGACCTAAGGCTGAGAAACAAAGCCGGACCCCTCAGGCACGACTGGTGTCGGTCATTCCGGTGGATTTGGAAAGCCATTCCATCGAGCTGTCTTGCCTTGGAAATGTGAGAGCCAAACAAAAGGTGGCTCTACGTCCGCAGGTTTCCGGAATCATCGTCTCTGTGGCGGAAGGGCTCGTGCCGGGATCCATTGTTCAGGAAGGAGATGTGTTGTTCCAGATCGATCCGACCGACTACGAGATCCTGGTTGCGGCAAGGCAGGCTGATTTGAATCGTGCAGCAGCAACGCTCACACTCGAAATGGGGCAACAGGAAGTGGCCAGACAGGACTATGCGCTCACACGCCAAAGCCTCACCGGCGCTGAACTCGATCTGGTGCTGAGAGGCCCACAACTTCGTCAGGCACAGGCCAACGTGGAGGCCGCTGAAGCCCAGCTCCGGGCCGCCCGGATCCAGCTCAAACGCACCTCCATCCAAGCCCCTTTCGACGCTGTGATCCTGCGTATTCCGGAATCGGAAGGAACATTGGTTTCCACCGCTTCTGTCCTGACCGAAATTGCGGGAATATCCTCTTTCTGGGTCGAGCTCGCCCTACCGCCAAAGGACCTCAAATGGATTCAGACCGGGGATAATGGTTCATCCGTTCGCTTCCTGGATGAGCTGTCATGGGGAACCGGAGTGCACCGCTTCGGAAAGGTCGTCAATGTGCCGCCGCAACAGCAGCCTCAAAGTCAAACGATGACGGTAATGGCAGAAATAGAGGATCCGCTTAACCTTCTTGATGAGAACAGCACCGATCCCGAGGTTCACCTGGAGTCCATCATCAGAGCGGAAATCTCCGGGAGGACTCTCAGTGAAGTCGTGCGACTTCCCCGTCACCTTTTGCAGAAAAACGACATTGTTTATGTCGCTTCTGACGAAGACACACTGGAGTTTCGCGCCGTCGAGGTTGCATTCCGGGGTCCGGACTATGTGCTCATTGAAGGCGGCCTCCAGGAAGGCGAACGGGTGATCACCAGCGTCCTGGCATCTCCTGTTGAAGGGATGAAACTGCGCTACCCAAACCAGATGCGTGAACCCGTTGAACAGGAGACGCCAAGTCTTCCGGCAACCGCTGAACAACCGTCGACCCAATCCTGACGCGACCGATGAGCAGCTATTCGCATTCGAGTCCTCATCACGGACCATCCTCACCCATTGAATGGATGGCCAAGCATCCGGTTGCCGCCGGCTTGCTGACCATGGTTATGCTGTTTGGAGGTTTCCTCATGATGAGGTCGATCCGACAGGAAGTCTTTCCCCAGTTCAATCTGGATCTCGTCACGGTGAGGGTGGATTATCCGGGTTCAACGCCTCAGGATGTTGAAAAAGGCATCATTCTGGTAGTCGAGGAGGCCGTTCAGGCAATTGAAGGCGTGGTGGAAATCACCTCCATCGCCGCCGAAGGCTCGGGAACGGTGACCATCGAGTATGATCCGTCCGTGGACTCCCAGAAGTTCTACCAGGAAGTCCAGCAGGAAATCGATCGCATACGCACCTTCCCTCTCGATGCCGAAAAACCAATCGTTTCGCTGGCATCGCAAAGACGGGAGGTTCTGGACATTTTGATCTACGGAAACACGGAGGAAGGAACCCTGCGCAACATCGCAGAAGAAGTCAGGGATCAACTGCTTCAGGATTCCGAAATCCATCAGGTGGATGTGGATGGAGCACGCAGACCGGAAATCCACATTCGCCCCAGAATGGATGATCTGCGCAGATATGGACTCACATTTGAAAGCATCGCCAGAATTGTTGCACGCTCCGCTGTGGAAGTTCCAGGCGGCAGCATTAAAGAAGCCGGTGGCGAGATTCTGGTGCGTTTCGATGAGCGGAAAGACTGGGCGGTCGAGTTCGGAACAATACCCGTTATCACCACTCCGCAAGGGGCTGTCGTTCGTCTGAGGGACATTGCCGAGGTGAATGAAGGATTTGAGGATGTGGATATTCTGGCCACATTCGAGGGTCAACGTTCCATCAGCCTCGAAGTCTACAGTATTGGACAGCAGGGCCCGCTGGAAGTATCCGCAGCCGTGCGCCGGGCAATGGAACAGATCGAGCCAACCCTTCCCTCCGGCATATCCTACTCGATACTCGATGACCGTTCGGACACCTATGGCCAACGGCTTTCACTTCTCACACGCAATGCCGCCATGGGACTTCTGCTCGTCCTACTGCTCCTAGCCGTGTTTCTCGAAATCCGCGTGGCGATGTGGGTTACCCTGAGTATTCCAATAGCATTCCTGGGATCATTTCTGGTATTCCCCAACCTCGATGTATCGATCAACATGATCTCGATGTTCGCCTTCATCATCGCGCTGGGAATCGTGGTAGACAATGCGATCGTGGTAGGTGAAAATGTATACGACCTGAGACAATCCGGGCTGGAGCCCATGGATGCCGCAGTACGTGGCACACAGGAAGTGGCAACCCCTGTTGTCTTCAGTGTCCTTACCAATCTGGTTGGGTTTATTCCTCTCATGCTCATTCCCGGCGCAATGGGAAAAATCTGGGGAGTCATCCCGGTTGTGGTGAACGTCATCTTCCTCACCTCTCTGCTGGCTGCATTGGCCATCCTTCCGAACCAGCTTGGAAATATGGGCCGCAAGCCAAGGCATGGCATCATACTGGCCATCCATCACTTGCAGCAGCGGGTCAGTGAGTTCATCCGCAACATCATCTATACTGTATACGCCCCATTTCTGGACCGGTGCATCCGCTCACGTTATCTGGTCTTGTCACTCGCAATAGCGATCCTTGTGTTTGTGATGGCTTGGACCGTGAGCGGACGGATGGGGCTGGTCCTCATGCCGAAAGTTGAAGCCGACACAGCCGTAGCTTCTGTTGTCATGCCACTGGGCACCCCCATGAACACCATGGTTTCGGTCATGAGCCGCCTGGAAAAAGCGGCCCGTGAGGTCATTGCGGAAAATGGAGAAAAAGATCTCTCGCTCGGAGTATTCGGCCGTATTTGGGAGAACCAGATCGACATGCGCGTCTACCTCCAGCCACCGGGTGTTCGTCCAATATCAACCGAAAAACTCACCCGACTGTGGCGCGATAAAGCAGGAGAAATACCGGGAACAGAACGCCTGCGTTTCGAGTTTGACCGCGGAGGCCCAGGAGGCGGACCATCCGTCACCGTTGAGCTCTCCCACACCAACATCACGATATTGGAGGAAGCCGCTCAGAAACTAGCCCTGATCATTGAGGACTATCCGGTAGCCCGTGACATCGACGATGGATACAATCCTGGAAAGGATCAGCTCCAAATCAACTTAAGGGAAGAAGGTCGCAGTCTTGGGCTCACTTCCCAGGATGTGGCAAGTCAGGTCCGCGCCGCCTTCTATGGGTCACAGGCATTGCGTCAGCAACGCGGACGGGACGAGGTGCGGGTGCTCGTAACGCTTCCGGAGTCTGATAACTCGAAACTCCATTCGCTGGAAGAGATGCTCATCGCAGCCCCATCTGGCGCCTATGTTCCGCTCAAACAAATCGCCACATGGGAGTGGACGCGATCCTACACCTCAATCTCACGGAGAGACGGCCGGCGGACCCTGGCGGTAACTGCCTTTGTAACCCCTGACGACCAAACCTCCACGCTGATGGAATCGTTGTCGTCATCCTATCTTCCTTCTCTGGTTGCTGATTATCCCGGACTATCGTATTCATTTGAGGGACGCCAATCCGACATGAGGAAATCGCTCAGCGGACTGGGAGGCGGATTCCTTATTGTGATGCTCATTATCTACGCGCTTCTGGCGATTCCATTCGGCAGCTACTTCCAGCCACTGGTGGTCATGACAGCGATCCCGTTTGGGCTTGTAGGGGCGATCATCGGCCATTGGATCATGGGATACAACCTGAGCGTCATATCCCTAATGGGGATCATCGCGTTAAGTGGAGTGGTGATCAACGGGTCCCTGATCATGATCGCTTTTGCAAATGATCAGCGCCTGCAAGGGAAGCCCGCATTCGAAGCCATCCACAATGCGGGAGTCCGCCGATTCCGGCCCATCCTGTTAACCACCCTCACCACATTTGGGGGATTGGCACCCATGATCTTCGAAACTTCGAGGCAGGCCAGATTCATGATTCCTATGGCGATTTCCCTCGGCTATGGACTCGTTTTCGCAACGGCCATCACACTGGTACTCGTCCCCTCCCTCTACATGATTCTGGAGGATATTCAGCGTTTGTTGGGAATTAAATCAAAACTACCGACCTCAAATCCGGATTTAGATGATCTTCCGGATAGCACGACTTCCTGAGCATCACACATATTCGGTTGATTCGGTGTCCACACCCGCCTATGACGGGTGTGAATCATGCCTCGGAACAAACACCTCTGGACCGCACTCACTATCGTTGTGATGGTTGGGTTGTTCATGTCGATCAGAGGAAGTTTTATCACTTGGATTGACATCGATAAACGGACAGACGGGCTTCAGACGCTGGATCAGGGTTGGGCTTACAGAATCGATGCGCCCAGGAGTATCGCACGTTGGAAACCCATGGACGGAAAGGTCCAGTTCATCCGCAGGCACCCCACCCGCTTGTTCCTACGCACCCGATTGCCCGACAGCCTTACTCCGGATGCGGGACTGATCATGTCGAGCGACACCCTCTTTGGCCCGTTCAAAGTCCACGTGGACGGTGTGAAGGTCTACGAATACGGATACTTCCGGACGTGGTTGGCCCGGCAGTTCACATATTGGAGTCCACATGCCATTCCACTGCCCGACGGTTCATCCGGTAAAACGCTGATTATCGAAACAGGGGTTGATGCATACAGTCTTGCTGGCCTCACCGATTTTCCGACGTATGGTTCGCTGGCCAAATGGTCGAAAAGCTCATTTCGTCAAGAGCTGCCCATCTCCATCCTGAGAGCGGTATTGATTGTATCCGGACTATACACCTTGTTCGTTCTTGCATCCTACGATCGCGAGAACCGTAAACGACTGATCTCAACCGGGTTTATATCCCTTCTAGCCGGGCTGAGCATGCTCAAATCCGAAATCATGGCTTTGGGGAATCCTGTTCCATGGCTATTCTGGTTTCTCACGATCGGATCCCTACTTTTGCTTCCGGTGGCATTCCTTTCCTACATCCAAAGCATTGTTAATCCCACTGCCCCCCCCAAGCGCATCCGCCGATTGTCCACTCTCCATAAATGGATGGCGATTGTCCTCCTTTGTCTGCCCTTTTCCGTTTGTCTGCCCTTGCTTGGAGTCTTCTGGATCGTCGCATTGGTTTCCGCGATTGTGGTCGTTCCAGTTGTATGGAGGCATTTTTCGACCCATCGCAATCCCGAAAACCTTTGTGTAAGGTGGGCTTTCTCCATTCTCTTCATAGCCGCATCGATGGATGTGCTGACGATTGTTCTGGTGATTTTCGGTCTGTCCCCATTTCTCACATCTGCCTTCAATTTTGGCCTCGTATCCTTTCTCTTCCTGATCGGATATACGCAAACCACCCAGTCCATTGAGAACCGGCGCGAGCTCGCTGCAAAGACCCGTCTGCTTGAGACGCAGTCAAAAGAACTCCGGATTCACCGGGACAATTTAGAGGAACTCGTGACTGAACGGACCCAGAGCCTTCAGCTCACCACCGAAGCGCTCCTCATCCAAAAAGAGAAAGCAGAGGAAGCAAACCGGGCAAAAAGCATTTTTCTGGCTTCTGTAAGCCACGAACTCAGAACCCCCCTCAACGGAATCCTCGGCTTTACCCAGATTCTCCGACGCAACCCATCCATACCACCCGACCTGAAAGATCAGGTCGAAGTCATCCACCACAGCGGGGATCATCTTTTGGGCTTGATCAACGACATCCTCGATATTTCGCACATTGAGTCCGGAAAGTTAAAGATCAACACACGTGATTTTGAACTAAGGCCGTCACTGGACCCACTGATAAAAGGACTCGAGATCCGGGCGTTAAACAAAGGACTCCAATTCGTGCAAATATGGGATCCCAGCACTCCTTCTGTGGTCAAAGGAGATCCGAGGGCGTTGAGACAGATTATTCTGAACATTGTCGGAAACGCCGTCAAATACACCGACAGCGGCAGTGTGAACCTATCCATAGGAATTGATGCGCACGGAACCCTCGAATTCGTCGTGTCTGACACCGGACCCGGGATCCCGGTGGACCAACAGGAACGCATCTTTCAACCTTTCGAGCGGATTGACGGACAGCACAAGGAGGGAACCGGTCTCGGCCTGGCTATCAGTCGGGCGCTTATCGAACGCATGAATGGCAGTATCCGTTTTTTGGAACCTCCGGAAGATCATGGAACTTGGGTCGAAGTGAGGATCCCGCTGGAACCAACTGATCTTCCACTGGCCAATTCGGCAAAGGCTGCCGAACCATTGGCTGGTATCTCCGGTGGATCAGGCGTGCGCGTGTTGATCGTCGATGATAACGCCAACAATCGCAAGATTTTGCGTCACCTTCTCCAACCCGATGGTTTCGAAGTTCACGAATGCGATTCTGGGGAAAACGCCCTCGATCTGCTGAAAACAACCGTTTTTGATGTGGTGCTGCTCGATCTCCGCATGCCCGGCATCGGTGGG
>JAPXRV010000051.1:0-23692 GCA_033813415.1 Opitutales bacterium
GGACATCTGCCGTTCCAATAAGCTCAACCGGATCCGGATGAAATCCCGCTAAGGCATGTTCGAAGTCAACCTCAGTCTTTTCGTCGCCATAGGGGTTTACACCGGCATTGCCTTCATTGTCCTGCTCTGGGTCTATTACGACAGGGTCGGGAAAACCATCCATCAGGAGAAACGTGATCGCGTGATCTTCCACTGCGTTCGCTGCGGTCACTTATACACCGACCGGAAAGGCGTCGAAGACGCCGTTTGTCCCCGTTGCGGGATGGACAACATCAAGCTCCGATTCTGACCTCCTCCGCAAAGCGATCCCCCAACTCAATGATTCACATCCACTGAGCCCTCTTCCGGAGGGCATGGCTTCAGCCATGCCATAAAGCCCATACTACAACTTCCCTCGCAGGAGATCACCCACACCAAGGTAGGGCGAGGTGTCCTCACCCAGGCCACTCTTCTCCCCCTTCGTGCTCTTCGCGTCCTTCGTGGTTAAGCATTCTTCTTAATCCCGTTCATCCTTTCCAAAAAGAAGTAATCTCTTCACCACGAAGAAACGAAGGTCCACAAAGATTGATCTGCCAACATTCCCCTCCAACCTTTCTATTCTTTGTGTTGCTTTGTGGCAAAAGCATCTTCCTCTTCAAACCTACTGCCCCCGGGCTTGAAACCAAAGACCCTCTTCCGGAGGGGGTGGCTTCAGCCATCCTCTTTTGCCATACCCCAATGGCCATTCCTTCTGCTTGCGGATGAGCGGGGACGCTCATCCCTACCCGCAACAGCGCTGCCCATACGCCTCTTCTCCCCTTTTCGTGCTTTCGGTGCCTTTCGTGGTTCCTCTTCCAATCTTCCTCTGCACATCCCCAAAGTAGAGGGAGCATCCGTGCTCGCTCCCGGGCTTGAAGCGGATCCCCACCCGGTAGGGCGAGGTGTCCTCACCCAACCGCTTCGTGGAAGAGAGAACTCTTTTTTGCACAGGATCCACAGGATTGAACAAGATTAATCTCACGCAAAGACCCCAAGACCCAAAGGGAATAAGTTGGAATCAATTACTCACGAAGATGATGAACTTCCCGGGAGATCTTCCCATCAGTGTCTATCAGTGTGCATCAGTGGTTGAATACTGTCTGTTCCTCTTCACTTTTTGGACAAGGTCCGCAGGATTGAAGAAGATATATTCACCACGAAGATTGAACTGCCATCACTCACCTCCAACCAGGTGTTCTGGCGCGATGTGTGCTCTGTGGCTAAGCATCTTCTTCAATCTGTGATCCCGGAAGACGGAAATCTCACGATTTCCGCTACGGAGGGCATGGCTTCAGCCATGCCTAAAGCCCATGCACAACTTCCCTCGCCCAACAAGAAAACGACAGATTTTCTCTTTCAAGTATGTTGCCCCGAGCGAAGTCGAGGGGAATCTGTGCCCTGAGCCGCAGGTGAAGGGCGTATAGCCCGTCAGGGCGGTGTAAAACAAATCTTTGTCTTCAATTATCGCCCGTGCCTCGCAAACATGTAATGAATCCAACTTTGGAACTCCGCATCAAGCGAGCGTGAAATTCAACTCGCTCGGCCGACAACGCCGACCAAGCGGAATCAACTCACTCCGGTTACACCCCGGCACTCCTTGAGAACCCGAAGCCAAACCTCGCGCATGTCAAAGACCACATTCGCGAACTCTTCCTTGAATGATTTCTCGATCTTACAACCCTTGAAGCCCACAACCTTCTGGAATAGACCAAAGGCATCGTTCAGGCTCGTCATGGCGCGTTGCAAGTGACACACCACCAACGAGTAATCACCCATCTCAAGGGCATGAATACCGATGATCGCATTCACTTCAGCCTGGCGCACATGATTGCAGAAATCATAGCTGTGCAAACCGTTCACACACGGAGGATCCTCCTGCAGCAATATACCCCAGTAGAATCCAATCAAATTCAAAAGAGCCGTGGAGGATACAAACAACGGGTGCTTGTGAACCGTCAAAGGTTCGTCATCCGAACCCGGTCCATCGTAATCGTCATCATCGTCGTCATCATCGTCCGAAACATCGAAACCACCGGACAATTCCTCATCACCCATCATCTTGTCGGATGACCATTCATCCGATTCCCATCCCATTTCCTGCGCAGCACGATCCAGACGGTTCGCATCCTTCCGCAGTTGCGTATAAAATGCCAAAAACCGTAACACCTCCTGATCGGACTCCTTCAGAAACTGCTTCCAGTCACGTTCAGTCCACTCCAGCTCACCACTTCCCTCCCAGTCGCTGTCGCCGGGAGCATCATAAAAAGGACTGTCCATAAGCCAAAAGGGGCGCCTTAAGTTGGTTTAACTTGAAGGTTTCCCATAAACCCATCACCTTAGACCTGTTTCCGGACTTGGCAAACACATTGTTGTAAATTTGCAATGGGCGTATTCTTCATCAGGACCACATTCCGCGGCAGAGTCCAGGGGGTGGGATTCAGGATTCAGACACTGGACATCGCAAAAGGATTTGATGTGTCGGGCTTCGTGCGAAACGAAATCGATGGATCCGTCACCCTGGAGTCAGAAGGTTCCGAATCCGAAGTCCGGGCCTTCCACCGTGATGTGGCCGAAGAACTCGGACCCTACATCCGGTCCACCGAATCATCCTCCGGCACACGGGATGCGCAGTTCGCCGGATTTCACATTCGTTGACCTTTATCGTTTTCACTGATTTAGTTCCGCTCATGACAAGACACCCTGACGAACCCCACCTCTGGCGCGAAAGATCCCGGAAACTCCATTCCGACTGCCGGATTTTTCAGGTCGATTCCGTCGTGTTCGAGCATCAACCGCGCAACCAGAGCGGCGAGTTTTTCGTCATCAACTCCCGCAACTGGGTCCATACCGTCGCGCTCACGCCCGAAAACGAGATCGTCATGGTCCAGCAGTTCCGGTTCGGCTCCAAATGCCTCTCCTGGGAGATCCCCGGCGGCCTGATCGAGCATGGTGAGGATCCGATCGCGGCCGGAACACGTGAACTGAGGGAAGAAACCGGTTTCATTGGCGAAAACGGCAAGGTATTGGCCACCATCCGCCCCAACCCAGCCATTCAGAGCAACACTTGTTTCATTGTCCTCCTCCGTAACGTAACCCAGCAAGTCGGAGTGGATTGGGACGAATCCGAAGAAATCCGCACCTGCACCATGCCCCTGAAGCAAGTTGAAGAGTGGGCCTTTCAGGGTAAGATCTTCCATAGCCTCACCATCACCGCCCTTTTCTTCCTGAACAAATACCTCTGAACACCCGGTGGACACCACGAACAGACAGGATGCAGCCCTTGCCGGCCCAATGCGCCAGCTCGCGGCTCCCTTGCTCCTGCTGGCAGGTTTCTGGACCCCGGCGATTCTCAGCCTCGAGATCGAGTGGCGGCACAACGAGCAGTATCAATTCGGCTACTTCGTTCCATTCTTCACACTTTATCTCCTCGCAATGAGGATGCGGGACACCCCGGCTTCACAGCCCTCCTCACTCCCCTTCAACTTCATGTGGCTGCCGACGCTGGCGCTGGTTCCGCTCTTGCTCATCCGCACCGCCAATCCCGATTGGAGGTTCATCTACCTCGCCCTGACTGCCAACGCATTTGTGGCCTCCTGCCTGCTCATCGACTATTCCGCCGGCAAAAAGTTACTTTTTCACCTACTGCCCGCCGGTCTGATGATCCTCTTTGCGGTACCATGGATGACCCGCATCGAAAACAGCCTCATCCAGTTTCTCATGCATTTGGTTGCGACCATAACGGTCGACATCCTCAACCTCATGGGAATTTTCGCGATCCGCCAAGGCAACCTCATCCAGCTATCCGACACCATGGTCGGGGTCGAAGAAGCCTGCAGCGGGATCCGCTCGCTTCAGTCCTCCCTCATGGCTGGCTACCTCTTCGGTGAACTCTTCCGTTACCGCTGGCCCGGCAGGTTTGCTCTGATTCTAGCCGGGGCCATCCTCACATTCCTGCTCAACATCGGACGGACACTCTCCCTTACATGGATAACCTGGGCGGATGGCAGCGAGGCGTTCCGTCAGTGGCACGACCCGATCGGGCAAGCCGTGGCCTTCGGAGGTTTTGCCGGGATCTGGATCATCGCCCTGTATTTCCGCCCACGCAGCGATCCTCAAAACAATCCAAAACCAACATCCCTATCCGGACGCTTTCCAGCGATACCGGGGCTTCGGCAAGTCCTTCCGGTCCTTGCCCTCATCGCCCTCGCCTGGTCTTTCAACTGGATCTGGTATCACCCGATCCGTCAGCCCTCCAACATCGCCACCGGCAGCTTTCGCAACCTCAACTGGACCGCCCTCTCTCCCAATATACAAACCATCCCGATCGACGCATTCACCCGTGCACAATTGAAATACGACTCCGGAGACCAAAGGGTCTGGCAACACCATGACAAAAGCATATGGACCGCATTCCATTTCTACTGGGAATCCGGCAGCATTTCCTCACACGCGGGAGTCCACCGGCCGGAAAACTGCCTGCCATCCGCAGGGATGGCGCTCGTAAAAGAGCATGATCGTTATTTTTGGGAACCGGCACCGCATGTCGCCATTCCCTTTCAAGCCTTTACCTTTCGGCTCTACGACCGCGATATCGAAGTCTTTTTCGCTGTGTGGAACGACAACCTCTCCCAACCCATTCTTTCAACGTCCACCAAAGAACGCCTTGTAGAAGCATGGAATGGCAACCGGGTGATGGGTCGCAATTCCCTCGAATTCATCGTTGAGGGCGCCAAATCCCACGAACACGCGCGGGCTGAACTCTCTTCCATCCTGCAAACCATCGGCTCCACACTCGACCTTCCGCGTCAGCCCTGACCCATCGGCTTGGCAAGGCCAGAAACGACTGAAAGGAAAAGCACTCACTCTTACCCTCTCGACAATCCACCAACTGGGGACACATCATCCCACCACACGCACGGCCTCCATCCATCCCGTGATTCTTTCGCATGCAAGTCCCAATTATTGAAGTCACCGACTGCAACCATCAAAAAAGATGCCCGCAACATAGGCTGGGCGCGTTTTGATTCACTGGCACCCATATCCGGTGAAGCAATCATGCGTATGCCAACGCAACGCCCGCTCACAAAACCGCTAGGATTCGACGAAGCTGGAGTGTTTTCCGCCAAAGATTTCACGTTTGAAGTCAACTCGGCCAATCAGACAGTCGTCATCGTCAATCCGGGGATCCATCCCTTGACTCTGAAAATCAGATCCATCAGATCTCTGATTGACACAACGTCAGTAAAAGTCTCCGTTGATCCGCATTCCCAACTCGTGTCTACCGTTGGAAACCTTATCCATAAATCCAAGTATTCCGGCAGCTTGAATATTGTCGGAAATGCTGAGTTCGCCGCTATTCTATTCCGACCGATTCTCAACGGTCTCCAGCCACCCGACTTCCCAGAGCACCCGGTAATGCATGTCATCGAAAGAATGGAATGAAGTGCGGCCTTCCCTCACCGATTGCCCTCCTTTTCGCACATAGCGAACGCTCTCATGAGGCAGGAGACAATCGCTTTCGCAGTATTGTCCTCCATCCAAAACTCACTCTAGGCTTGGCGAAAGTCGATTTTGAGCTTTGCCTGGAGCGTCTCCAAACGTTTCCGGTCCCCGCCACTGATCAAAGCCAGTGACACCCCGGTTTTGCCAGCCCTGGCGGTGCGGCCACTGCGATGGGTATAGTACTCGATCTGGTCCGGAAGTTGGTGATGGATCACAAAGGCGAGATTTTCGATGTCAATACCCCTGGCTGCCACATCCGTTGCCACCAGAAACTGTGTATCACCGCGCTTGAACATGCGCATCACGCGCTCCCGCTCCTTCTGGGAAAGGTCGCCCTGGAGCACTCCACAGGTCAGCCCTGCCTGGTTGAGGTATTCCGCGAGATTCACCGTCCCCGCCCGCGAACGGCAGAATATCATCCCCCGCTCGTCTTTTCTTCCTCTGAGGAACTTCTCAATGATTCCAAATTTCTCTTCGATCTTGCAGTTCTTGAAGTAGTGGGTGATCGCCCGGTTCATGATCTCGTTTCCCGAGAGCATAAGGTGCCGGGACTTGTGCGACATGAAATTGGTGATCAGCCTCTGGATGTCATCCGGAAGCGTCGCTGAAAACAACCATGTGCCCCTTCGCTGACGGGTGTGAGACAGGATAGCATCGAGCTCCGCACCAAAACCCCGGCTCATCATCTCATCCGCCTCGTCCAATACCACGTATTGCACAGCCGACAGGTCCACCGCCTTGAGCTTCATCAGATCAACCAACCTGCCCGGTGTCGCGACAACAATGTGGGTCGTCCGCTTGAGCGACTGCACATGCTTGCCGATGTCCTCCCCGCCATATACCGCCTCCGTAAAGATCTTATGGTAATACTTGGTGAACTTGAAGAGCTGTTTGGCAATCTGCTTCGCCAGTTCCCGGGTAGGAGCAAGGATAAGACCCTGAATCCGGGCAAGGTTAGGATCAATGTTATGCAGCAAAGGAATACCAAAGGTCACAGTTTTTCCTGTGCCCGTTTCCGACCTGCATACCAGATCGGACGTATCATCCAGTAGCATGGGCAGACCCTTCAGTTGGATCTCCGAGGGCTCGATGATCCCCAACTCGTTCAAGCCCTGTATCAATTCCTCAGATACTCCCAATGTTCTAAAATCACTCATTTTATTCAATTCCGGTGCCCGGTAACCGCGACGTCCTCTTCCCAAAGGTCAGAAAACGCCGGTTCGCGCAAACACAAAGGATTCACATCCCGCAGATGTTAGCTGAGGCGAGGAGTCGAGCATGGCATTGCATCGTGATCTTCAAGTCCTTTCTCCGACATTGTTCGAGCGATGGAGGACACGTCTTGGTGAACAGAATTCTTTATTGGACAGGCATGGCTGAAGCCATGCTCTCCGGAACAGGGCTCACTGGATGAGATAAAGAGCAGGGGGAGCTAATGCTCGCTTTTTTGGTGTTGATTTGAAGAGGCCGCGAACAGGAGGCTCCCGCTACTATGGGCAGCAGGTATGGAGAGGATAATCCCCCGCAGAGGCGCGGAGCGCAGAAGATTCTTAACCACGAAACGGGGAATCGGAGTATCGAACCACAGATGAGGAGAATAAACAGGTATATTGCAAGCATCAGGGATTTTTCCATCCGTTCCGATTAGTTCGCATGAATGGATTTATTCGGTTGACTGAATTGGGGAATGCAGATTTGCACAATAGGGATCGTATATTGATTCCCTGATTTCTCATACTTTCGATCGTTCTTCGGTTGAATCCGCAGGGGCGGGTTTCTCCGAGCCATAGTAAATGAATACCATGAAATCGCATTGTTTTGACCGTAAGCCGGTCCTCCATTATCTATTGGTCCTGTTCATGCTCCTAAGCACGAACCTGCATGGTCGGACCTATACTGTATCGACAGAAAATAAGTTGAACGAGGCGATTTCTGATGCGACTGGCGGCGATATGGAAGATACGATCATATTTGCCGCCGATATCGTGCTCGATGAGCCATTGTGGCAGATTTTGATGGGCGACGAGACCCTTACCATTGAGGGAAACGGCCATACACTGAGCCGGAATCCGACCGCCCCTACATTCCGTATTCTGGCTGTCGTGAGTGGAACCGTTACCATCAATAACCTGACCATCACTGGAGGTCATTCAGACTCCTACAGTGGAGACATAGTAGACGGCGGCGGCATTTGCAACCAGTCCAGCATGCTGACGCTGAACAACTGCACAATTTCGGGCAATACAGTGGAAGGCAACGGCGGCGGCATTTCCAACCGCCTCGGTGTTTTCGGCGAGTCCAGCTCAGTGACGCTGAACAATTGCACAATTTCGGGCAACACAGCGCAAGGTGACACGGTTGACGGCGGCAATGGCGCCGGGGTTTTCAACGAGTCCGGTGAAATGACGTTGAACAATTGCACGGTTTCGAACAATTCGGCGCAACGCCACGGCGGCGGGATTTATCACTACGGTGGCACGTTGACGCTTATCCGCAGTATTGTCTCTGGTAACAGTGCGCACGGTGAACAGTATGAAACGCATGAAGGAGATGAGCTTTATCAGTGGGGAGGTTCCATCAACGCAAATGCCCATAATGTCCTTGGGCACAGCAGCCTAAGTAATGAGCAGGCCTTTGAGGGTTTCACTTCCGGAGACACCGATATCACCTGCACTTGGGATGGAGATGATTACTTTGACCTTGGGTTTATCCTGAGTCCTTTGGCGGACAATGGCGGGCCGACGCTGACCCATGCTCTAGGTGAGTGGAGCCCTGCGGTCGATATTGCTCCTGTGGTTGCGGATGGAGACAGTCCAACTCCTTCCAAAGACCAGCGGGGAATATCCCGCCCGCAGGGCTCGGGAGTGGATGCCGGATCTTATGAGTATGTAAGTGACCCATCGATGAGCGTGGACCTGACAAGCCTGGATTTCTCTGAAGCGGGAAGCACACAGGATGTCGTCCTGACTGCGAATGTCAGTTGGACCGCAGGGGTGGATGACGGATCGATCCCATGGCTTTCGCTCAGCCACTCCTCGGGCACGGGCGACGCAACCGTATCGGTTTCAGCAGCGGCGAACACCGGTCCCGCGCGCAGCGGAACAGTGACCTTCTCCTCGACCGGACTCGATTCTGTTGCGGTTGCAGTGACTCAGGCGGCTGCACCCAATACGGCCCCGCGCTTCCAGATCATCGGAAACAAGACCGTCAAGGCCGGACAATCCATTACGTTTCAGGTCATCGCGGATGATGAGGAGGATAACGTGCTCCAGTATTCGGCCGCCAATCCGTGAGGCCATTTCTTTCTTCGTGACCGTTGGATTCTTGATTTTGGATTTGCGGGGGTGTTGTTGACGTTTGTAAGGAAACAAACAGAACGTTCTATATGTCGAATCTTCGCGTCCAACTGTTTGAGTCTGAAGAAGGCTGGGCGGTTTCTTGCCCCGATCTTCCGGGTTGTCATTCAGAAGGCCGGGATCGTCAACATGCCCTCAACAATATCCGGGAAGCGATAAGGTTATGGCTGGAAGTCGAGGCGGAAGAGTCGGGTATCCGCTCGGTACAGATGATTGAGGTTGCTGTATAGTCCGCACGATACTATGCCGAGAATTCCGGGCATTCACCACAAGGACGCCATTCGGGTATTTGAAAAACCCGGCTTTGTGGTCAAGCGTCAGAGTGGACACATTGTCATGTCAAATGGGAAGACACGTCTCATCATCCCGCGATCAGTATCTATAAATTCGATTACGATGCAATTCAAGGGACGCAGGACTTACGCCCGATCAGTTCAGAGCCCTTCTGTAGTAGCATAACGATTGAATCATCGTATAAAAAGCGAAGGATTAGGTTGAAATCCCCATACCCGTCTCGCCGGCTGAGAATCCAGCTGTAGCCCATCCAGCGAGCCTAGTGAGCGATGTTGAAGCTTCTTTGGTTAAGAACGTTCGCCTGTTAGGCTCACTGAGATCCCCGTAGCCCATCCACCAGACTGAAGCCGATTCTGTGCAGGAGGGGGGTCAGCCTGCCCCGATCACCATTCGAGTGACTCCCTGAGCAGGTTTCTCAGCCGGTCCCAACAAGCTCCATACTGCCCTGTCTCAGCGTACATCAGAACCTGTTGTTGTTTTAGATACGCCGATTCATTTCCCCGATCCATCGCGACCTGGATCATCACCAAGGCTTCTTCAGGACGGCCTTCTTCAATCAGCTTCTGAATCAAAGCGATCGCTTTCAGGGGATCGGACGGGTCGGAAAGATACTGCGACCTGAGGTGATCATATTTCCTGTTTTCTGACAAGGAAATCATCTCCTGCCTCGGTAGCGACTGTAACCCGAGAGAACATGCCAAACCCAGATTGCCAAGTTCAGCAGCTTCGTATGCCTGCAACCGCAGCGACGCATCCAGATGATAGGGCATGCGTTGCCTAAGCATCTTCAAAACCTTCACTCCAGATCGCAAATACCAATTGATCAGGAGGCTTTCGCGCTGCTTGGGAGTAAACCCGATCAACTCCGGATTGGAGGCCAACACCCGCTCCAACTCCCGCTCATACAAACCCTGAACGGATGATAACCTCCACAGGTAATCAAACGACAACTCAGGATACAGAACGCTGATTACGCGCAAGCTGCCAAGCTCATCCTTGGGGGCCGCATTCATGATCCGGTGGAATAGTTGGGGCCGCGTATCGTCTCCACTCATGCGGATGGCATCAATCCAGGCATTGATCATCTTGTCCCTGTCCAGCCCGGCCCAATACGTACCGTGGAGGAAGGCAACCATTGAGGAACGGGGATTCAAGTACCGCGCACGGCTAAAGGAACTCAATCCAGCCGCATGATCCCCAAGCACATGCACCGACATTATCCCGTGCTGGTTATGGGTCGTCCAAACCAACGGCAAATGACGGACCATTGCATCCGCCTCCATGTGAATCTCACTGGTGCTTCTTCCCGACATCCACTCAAGTGGACGCATCAAGCTGCGGTTCATGCAAACTTCAGATTTCCAAACCCACCCGCGTTCACTGGCTCCGACCCACAGCACCGAGAAGACTACGAGGCAGAAACCAACCAGCCGACTGATCCAGGGCAACATCCGGGACAGGATACGTTCACCGCCTGAGGAAGGCAGAAGCCCTAGCAACATCAAAGCCAACATGGCGGTGCCAAGACGATGCCCATTGACTTCAATCAGCGAAAAGGTGGCAAACACCGCAACCGAAACCAACGCGATCATGCGGACGCCATTCCGCTGTACCCACAACTGAACCCGCAGCCATTTGAACAAAAACACAAGTCCAGTCACGACAATCAGGACACCTACAAATCCAAGTTCAGCCCAAAGCCAGAGGATATCGCTCTCAGGATGCAGCACCGATGGAACATCCTGTGTAAGGCTCTGATAAAAAGGAAAAACAAAACGGAAGTTGCCAAGACCAACCCCGAACCAGAAGTGATCCACGCACAGCCCCCACGCATCCAGAATGATCCTGAAACGCAGTTCTCTCCCGATCCCGCGACTCCCAAACAACTCCCCCCATTCCCTTATCAACGCATCCCCGTATATCAATCCGGCGGCTATCGTCATAATTGCGACCGGAATCGCCCCACGCATCCAGATTTTCCATTTTCGCCAATCCATACGAATCGCGGCAATGATCATGCATCCCACAATCAACGCCACCAATGCGCTGCGACTTCGTCCTTGAAATACTGCCAAACAACACATCGCCCAGCTGAAGCAGAATAAGAGGAGTTTCCAGTGACGCCGCTCGAGAGCTTTCAGCAGAAGCCCAAACGAAAGCATTCCGCCCAAGGCCATAATCATGCCATGCTGATTATGATTCGGAAAATAGCTGAACTGATGGGGTCCGGATACCCAAGGATGCCTCAGATGCATCGATACAGCAATCACCGCAACCAAAGCCAGCAGACCAAGGGCATGCGCCACCAACTCCAAAGCAAATGAACGGCGTTCATGACCCAAGGGAATACCCAGAACCACCAACAACCATCCAAACGCAGCAATCAAAAATACCGCACGTTCGGAAGATAAAAGCGGTTGGGCGGACAATGCTGATCCAAGCTCCATGCCAAGATTTTGCCCCCCGATCCACCAATCCGCACGCGACCATGGAAACGGAAGCCAGGTTGAGATCGATATCCACAACAGCAGGCTGGCCATGCAAATCGGAACCCATCTCCCAGGCAAGGTCTTCGGAGGAAAAATCAGCAAAGCGCTACCCGCGAAGAGAAAAGCGAATCCCTCACTCCAATATTGAGTGCCACCACCCGACGCCACCAGCAGGACTAAGCCGGTGACAGCGAAAGACACGAAGCCCTTGCGATCCGACACAAGCTTTTCTGAAGAAACAGGGGTATGGTTTCGAATCTTCACAAGCGGATCCTATTTCTCTTTCGGAGAAAGGCGACCCGTCTTTTTGCGGATTCCCTCATTTCCAGAATCTCCGCTCTCTTTATGTTGGTACCGGTAGCTCTTGTAACGACCATAGTAGTAATAATCGTTTCCACCAGCCTTCACGTAGTTCATGACAAATCCCCACACCTTGGTTTTGGTCACACTCAAACGCTCGAGCGAAATCTTCACCTGCCGGAAGTTCGTCTGCCCGGATTTCACGACAAAAATCACGTCATCCGACCGCCGCAACAAGCCGATAGTGTCATCCACCGCAAGAATCGGGGCCGTATCCAGAATCACGAAATCATACTGCTTGCGACACGCTTCGAGAATCGCATCCATTCTTTCGTTCAGGAACAGATCACCGGGATTCTCCTGGGGACGCCCCGCAGAGATCACGCTGAGGTTTCCCAACTCCTGATCCCCCACCAGAATCACATCCTGCACATCCATCTCGGGATGCTCCAGCAGTTCAGCCAATCCGGGATCGCGATCGATTCCGAACTTGTTGTGCAAGTGTCCCCTCCTCAGATCGCAGTCAATCAAGAGCGTCTTGGCTCCCGAATACGCCAAGGTCACGGCGAGGTTGCTGGCCACCGTCGATTTCCCCTCGGCAGGAGCACAGCTCGTCACCAGAAATACCTGTCTGGGCTCTTTCGAGTCCTGCCTATGCAACAGAATCGATGACCTCAAAGCACGGAACGACTCAGCGAACACATCGTCCGCCTCCTTTCTCAAAACCGTGATTTTCGCTTTGGTCTGGGGAATCAACCCGATCACCTTGGAGGAAAACATCCGGCGCAGATCGTCTGCCGAAGTGATCCGGTTATTCAATGCGGCGAGAAGAAACACAATTGCGGCTCCCATCCCCAGACCAAGCGCACCTCCCTTAGCAATTTCACGACGCTTGTCCACCTGCCTGAGCACGGCGGAAGTTGCCGGTACGAGAACCGAAATCAACTCAGTATCGACATTCCTGCCAATATCCAGCCGCTCCTTGCGGCGGATGAGGCTCTCGCGCGTCGACAACAGCCTGCTGAGATTTGAATTCATGGTCTCAAGATCCGCGACACCAAGGCTATATTGAATGACCTCTTCCTCCCATTTGTTTATCTCGGGAAGGAGCGTGTCGATCCGGTTCCGCAAAGCCGATTTCTCCTCCTCAATCTGACCAAAGGCCTGTGCTCTGAAAATCCGGATCCGGTTTGAGAGGATCTCGAGCTCCGCCTCGATATCCATCATCCGTGGATGCTTCGGCTTCAGGTATATCCCGAACTGCTCCTTCATGGCGAGAAGCTGCTGGTGCTGCCGCTTGGTATTCCGGTAGTTTTGCGAGCTTTCAATGGTATCCAGATTCACAACGTCCTGAATCTGGTCCAGCGATACATTCTCATCGAAAGACTCCAATATCCGCAACTGAGTCCTGTAATCTTCGAGACGGGTTTTCAACTCGGACAACCGACCAGCCGCTTTTTCACTCAGTTCCTTGATCGCAATCGTGTTGTTTTCCTGCTGAAAACGCCGGATCGCCTCCTGTATCTGCTGGATCTTCACGTCCAGCTCCCTCAATTCCTCTCCGATTGAAAGCATCACATCATCCGAAGTCTCCAGCCGGGTTTGCCTTCGAAACTCCAGATACGCCTGTATAATCTGAGCCAAATACGCCTGCGTGTATCGGGCATTCCCTCCGCTTGCGACCAACTGGAAAATGTCGGTGGTTCCCTTTCGACCCGCCCACAAAGAAACCCAGTCTTTCTGAATCTCGGGATGCAAAGCCCTCACCCGCTCGGAAGCCCGCTCACTGACCCACTGGCCTGTCATCAGGTGCAACTGATTATCATGGAAGTTTGTCGCCACTTCCCGGAGACGATCCGCCTCCTGAATTTCAATGTTACCCTGGATAATCAATTGAGCCGAAGACTCCCAGGCATCCCGCATCGACTTGACCCGGACGGCTTGAACCAGCAGCCCGATTGAAAGACACAGGAGAAGAATCCACCAATACGATTGCAACAGCAGTCTGGCACGGTGGGACAGACTGCGCAAGGTTTCGCCCAGGTCGGTGTGCCCGCCCTCTCTGCCTGAACTTTCCAAAAAGTCATCCTGCATACTCTAGTCCCTCATCCTGCTCAATGCACATGCCCCGACAGCCGCCAGACGGGCCCGAACTGACACCGACGCAGTATCTCCGCATGCGACAGATTCCGCAAACTTCATTGTCCGATTCCATTTTTCTACGCGATGAATTCCACATCGGCATCATTTGTAATCGAACCAAAAGGCCTCCACTTGAGCTAAAACACCAGGATCCGCTCATCCACCCGGATGATATCGTCCGGACGGATATCCATGTCCTCATCGCGTGATCCATCGTAAACCTTCCGCACATTGATATAGAAGGTATCACTCTTGCCCGAACCATCATCTTTCAAACGGGTGAGCTTCACGCGGGTCTGACGCGCCACATCATTAAAGCCACCCGCCAGTAGAATCGCCCGGCTCACGGTCAGTTCGCGCGTGTTTATGGTGTAGAGCCCCGGACTGTTGACCGCTCCATGTACCGAATACTGCCCACCGATCACGTCTTCCCTCGCCACAATAATGACATCATCGGATTGGATCAGGATGTCTTTCTCAACCATTCCTTTTTCCTGTACCTCCTTGAGGTCAACCACTATGCGATCTTCCTTTTCCGGGTTCTCGGCATCCCTCCGGATCACCGAAACATTGCTCCGGTTGGCACCCTCCGAAAAACCACCGGCCAATGATATCGCGGCACTCAACGTTACCGGCCGGTCACCCGGGAGCGTGATCCGGCCTTGGCTGCGCACCTGTCCATAGACAGTTGCCATCTGACGCATCGATGCCGATTGCAGCTCCACAACCACCGTTGCCCTGTGAAAAAAATCAACCTCCAGCAATGGCTTGATATCACGCGCCAGAGCATAACATGTCTTACCGGCCGCCTCGACGTCGCCCACTAAGGGAATTCGCACACGTCCCTGAGCATCCACGAGCAAAGTCACCGCCGGAGCCTGCTCCTCGATCACCTGATAAAGCAACCGGTCATCCGCCCGGATCGGGCGTTGGTTGTCGAGAAGATCCATCCGGCTGAAGCTCTCCGCACTATCCGCGGCACTCGCTACGGACAAAACACAAGCCGAAGCGATAAGCGCCCATAGCAACGCCACAATACCGGATCTTCCTGACCCGGCAAAGCGTTTACAGATCGTAGTCAAGGCGGATGATGGCGCCATTCTGTTCAAAACTCCGGTCACGGTTGTCCGAATCCTTCTTCGCATGATGGAAATCCACTGACAAATCAAGGCGATCCGTCAACCCGATTCCGAAACCCAAGGTTGCATAGAAAAGATCATAATCCTCAGCAAAGGGCTTGGGTCCCGAATCCTCCGAAGTGATCCACTGCAGACTACCCTTAATGCCAACGCCCTTTATCCCTTGAAAAAGGAAGTCCCATGCGACCTTGTCCGACACCTGCTCATTGGTAGCGCGGCCATACCCTATCGTCCGGGTGTAGGAAAGCTTGTGGTTGAGGTTCTTACCAAGCAGGTGGAGTATCTCGGCGGAGTACATCCACCCCTCCGTGTCGACGACATCTCCGGCCATGGTTCGGGCAGAATCATACTCCCGGGTCAACCGACCCGCCTTTGCCGCAAACGAAGTTACCGGACTCAGTTCCCAATCCAGCAAGAGTCCGATATAGAACCCGCTCGAATCCACCAATATATCGCGGATGTAGTTATTGTCGGTCCAGCTCGCGGCCCCTCCAACACCCTTGCCTCTCCCAAGCGGGTAATAGAGCAGCGTGCTGACCGTCCACTCCTCGCGCCGGGTAAAGTCAAACTCCGTGTCCGAGTTGTAGAGATTGTAATTGGTCACCGCCACCGTCCATTCAAAGGGATTGAGCACGGCCATGGCCTCGAGCCCCGCCATATTCGTCCATCTCGCATATTTGTCCACCTGATAGGCAATTGCGGTCCGGTCCTCATTGACCAACACGGCATTCGAAGGATCCAAGGTGTAGGAGAACTCGTCGTAGAGCTTGATCTCAACCGGCCCAAACAACAAACGTGCTTCAAGTTTCGACTCAGGCGTAATCGTCAACGAGTTATTCTTCGAATCGAGATAGTCCAAATCCTGATAATCCAACCACGCGGCCCCCACATCAAACCCAAGGGAATGATTGTCCGACAAATTCCATTGGAAACCCATCTTCGCACCATACGACACATAGGTGTCGTCCAGCGGTCCGATCACCCCGGGATGGTCACTGTGAATCGCATGATCCGGAACCGCCGTAACATTGTCGTTATAACCATACTCAGCATTCAGGGAGAAATCGAGCATCACGTCTCCCAACTTAATGTTGTAGCGGTCGCTCTGGGCATACAAACCCACTCCCGAAGCCATCACTAGCAACCACGCACACACGAACCCGCCTGTCCATGGCATCCCATTCATCCCCTTTATATTGCACATATTACCACCCGTTTTTCGCGCCCACACACAATCCGTAAGATCTTGCTGCGGACAAAGATTGCACGAGATTTACCCGATTTTAACCAAGTGTCAACTCAGATGCCACGATTTGGCAAGGGTTTATCGAATCTACCGGCCCCTCCCGCAGAAACCGCTTTGTTCGCTTCGGACTTGACCCGTGACGCTTTCCGGTCAAACTGAAGGATCGATTGCCCAATGAGAAAATTACCCCTCAGATATAACCGTTGTGTCTTCCGGCGGTTGCTACTTACCGAACCTGATCGGCCCGGTAATGTCAGCCAGTCTGCACCTTGATTTTTCGATAATCCGGTTCAGCCTGGGCATTACCGGGCTGATCACTTTCAAACGTCCATAATCGGACTCATCCGGAGATACCGGGCTTATATCCATCCGGGCCACCCACGCGCTCAACATTCCCAACGCATTGAATCCAATCACATTCATTAACCTATGAAAAACATCTATATTTCCCATTCGGATCATCGAATCATTTCAAAACTGCTTGAAGACCAGCAAAGGCATGCGGGTAAACACTCACAACCGACAGAAAAGCTCCGGGGAGAATTGGAACGGGCGATCCTGGTGGACCCGGCGGATATCCCGGCAGATGTGGTCAAACTCCACTCCGTCGTTCGCCTTCGCGACCTCGACACCGGAGAGGTCGATGAATGGACCCTGACACTCCCCGATGAAGCGGACGTCGAGAGACGCAAGCTGTCGGTTCTGGCTCCTGTGGGATCCGCCATCATCGGATTCGCAAAAGGGGACAAAATCGACTGGGAGACGCCGGGCGGAACCTGCCACATTCAGATTGAGTCAGTGGAAGAGGAAATCGTAACACCTATCCCCGGTGTCATCCTTTGATCAACCATCCATAAATGACAAACATGCAGAATTTCGACTACATGAGTTGGGTCATCATACCCGGCCTGATCTTCCTGGCACGCCTCCTCGACGTGTCTATGGCCACGGTGCGCCATATCCTCGCCAACAAAGGCATGCGCAAGGCGGTTCCGATCATCGGATTCTTCGAAGTCCTTATTTGGCTCGTTGCGATCACCCAAGTCATGCAAAACCTTAACAACATTGCCAGCTACCTCGGCTGGGCGTTCGGGTTCTCGGCGGGCACCTATCTGGGGATTGTCATCGAGGAGAAGCTTGCACTGGGATACCAGATTGTCCGGATATTCACACAGGAATCGAGTCCGGACATTCCGGATATTCTCAGAAAACAGCATTTTGGCGTGACCACAGTCGCAGCGCGAGGAGCCAGAGGTCCAGTGGACCTTGTATTCGTGGTAACCCGCAGAAGTCGGCTGCCATTGCTGCTGAATACCCTCAAAACCCATGCGCCTAACCTGTTTTTCACCATTGAGGACGTAAGAAAAGTGGATGCGGGTTTCTTCCCGAAAAACATTCCCATTCCGGAATCCGAGTCTATGGCCGATACCACGGCATCCGATACCGGGGAAACATCGGCTGAATCCGATGCAAACGCTCAGCCGACAGGATCCCCCCAGACCTAGCAATGTCGCATCCGGTGGGCGCCGGCAAATGGACTTGCGGCTCACCCCGGACAGGATCATACCTTGATGGCAATGTCCACCGTTCTCAGCGTCCGTAACCTCACAAAGCACTACGGCCCAACCGGAGGAGTATCCGATATCAGCTTTCAAATCGAAGCAGGTGAGATTCTGGGACTGCTGGGCCCAAACGGAGCCGGAAAAACCACAACGGTGGAGTGCATTCTCGGCCTGCGAATTCCGGACTCCGGGCAAATACAGGTTAATGGAGTCGACGCCAGATCCGACCCGGACGGCGTCCGCCGCATGACGGGTGCCCTCCTCCAAAGCACAGCACTTCAGGATTCGATAACGCCTTGGGACGCGGTTCGCCTCTTCGGATCCTTCTACAGTCCGGAACCCGATGTGGCGGAGGCCCTCGCACGCTTCGGGATTCTTCCGCAGGCAAATGTCCCGTTTCAGCATCTTTCCGGTGGACAGCGCCAACGCCTGGCGCTCACGCTCGCGTTCCTCCACAATCCCGGACTCGTGATTCTGGATGAACCAAGCGCAGGGCTTGATCCGGCGGCACGTCGGGATCTGCTTGACTGCATCGTCGCAGAGAAGAAAAGGAACCGCGCCATCCTCCTCTGTACCCACCACATCGATGAAGCCGCACGGATTTGCGATCGGGTTATCGTTCTGGACTCAGGATCCACCGTTGCCCAAGGCACACCGGCGAGCTTGGCGTCTTTTCATTCTGACACCGTATCGATCCGCCTGCGCACCGCTCAGTACCCGAACCCACTCGACCTGGAATCGATTCCGGGGATTGTTACGGTTACGCCATCCGCCGATGCCTGGAATCTCGCTTCATCCGATCCGAACCAAAGCCTTCAGGAAATCGGACGTCTCATGGAAGCAACCGGCAACAGAATCCTCGAAATCCATATGGAGGCCGTCAGTCTCGAAGCCGCATTCCTCCGGCTCACCGGGCATTCCAAAGCAACTGCACAGTCTCAGCCACCCAAACCGGACAAAACAGACACAGTATGATCAAAGGGATTTGGCGGCATTTCATCCTTACCCTCCGGCTCAATTTCCGGAGCGGGAGAGCCATCGCCTATGGCTACATAATGCCCATCCTTTTTCTCATTGGGTTCGGTGCGGTATTCCGATCGGGTAACCCTCCGCTCCTTCATGAAATCGGCCAGATCCTCACCATTACCATTCTCGGAAGTGCCTGCCTTGGGATGCCCACCGCCTTGGTCGCCGAACGCGAAAAAGGAGTGTGGCGGCGCTATCAACTGCTTCCCGTGCCCATCAATGCGCTTCTTTCCGGAGTATTGCTGGTCAGGGTCATCCTTGCAGGCACAGCGGTTTGTCTTCAAATAGTCCTCGCCCATTCGATCTACGGCACCCCGCTCCCCTCCTTCCCCTTTGCGTTTGCGCTGGCATTCACCGTGGTGACATTCGCCTTCATGGGTGTAGGACTCATCCTCACCTCCCTCGCGAAAGATGTCCCATCGGTTCAGGCACTCGGCCAATGTGTTTTTCTTCCCATGATCCTGATCGGAGGAGTGGGAGTGCCCCTCTACGCCTTGCCCGATTGGTGCCGGCAGATTGCCTCATTCATGCCCGGGCGCTATGCCGTGGAGCTCCTCCAGTCGGCCTACCAGAAAAGCACCATGAGCTCCTTTGCCGTTTACCCGGCACTGATCCTCATCCTCATGGGAGTCGCCGCCTACATCGCTGGGCTAAGGTTACTCGACTGGGAACAGTCCCGTCCAAAGGGCCGGCGAATCCGATCCGCCTTGTGGATCGCACTGGCCCTCGCTTCATGGATTGGCGCCGGAATCACCACCCTTCGTCTCGACCGGATTTCTCCGCTTCAACTGGCAAACCATCCATCCTTTCTTTCCATCGATCAGGCATCCATCGAGTCCATCACTTACGATGGACTCCCCGACGACCACGGCATCTACACGCCGCTCGCCCCTCCCCTCAACACCGATCAGCGCATGACCCACCGGATGCGCGAATTCGCTCCACGCCTCAGACAATGGGATCCCGGACTCAAAGGCGATACGGGACAAAGGGTTCGTAACCTCATCTCGGTCGCGGCGATCGCCGACATCACACAGGACAACTCAGAAGCGATCATCGCACGCCAAATCTACGACTTTCTGCAAGCCTCATTCGACAAAAAAGACCTCACCCATGCGCTCGCATGGATTGTCCTCTCCCCGGATAACGGATCCGTCGTTTCCGCCGCCCCCGAACTCGGACTCAAGGGGGAAGCCCACCCGGACATCATCCGCGAACGCAGCGCATGGTATGCCCGCAAATTCCTCGGACGCATCCTCGGGCACATACCCGACCCACCGCCTTGATCGCCAGGGCCCACGGATTATCACCCATCACTCCGGGAAAACAATTCAGGGCCGCCCTTAGGAGGCGTTTTAAGATCGACTCCGGATGCAGCGGGAACTCAGCCACCAGACAATTCCAGCGATGGCGAAAACCGCACACGCTATCCATAGGCCAAGCGCGCCTTGCCATGCCATGGTTCCCGCCCATGCATAGATTATTGCCGGAGGAATGGTTCCCAGAACGATCGGCAGCACAACCCGTCGCAGACTCATCCCGCTGACGCCAGCCATAATCACAACCGTCTCCGAGAGAATCGGAATCATCCGCGACAACATCAGCGCCACCAACCCATATCGATTGAGGAGGTCTCGAGCCTTCGTCTTGTCCGCTTCGGAAACCGCCTTATCCAAAATCCGCCCTCCTCTTCTGCCCAGCCCCCAACCGATCAACGAACCGACCACGCTCGCCATAACCGACAGCAGAAATCCGCCCCAGATCCCGAACGCCGCCCCGTGTGCAATCATGATGATGCTCGAAGGCACCGGAATAAACACATCCGCGACAAGCAATCCACCGCCCACCAGTGCGGCAATCACTCCGCCTCTGAGGATGTGAGTTGAGGGATCCGTCAACAGGGGAATCCCAAGCGATTCGACGACCAGAAACGAGACCAATATGATACCGGCCAAAACCGATGCACTGATGAGATAAGGGCGCACCCATCCAGAGATTGCGGCAACGCCAAGCACTGTCAAGCAACTGGCTAACCGGAGTGTCCACCCTGAATAGTCGTCGCGGCCCGGAGATTCGGGTGAATATTCCGCAGAGGCCACATGAAACCGTATCAGCGATTTCCGCGAACCAAAATCACCCGGAAGCCGATGCACGGATCGCGGGTCGTGGCGGCAAGGGTTTTTCCGTAATCACACCTGAGTTCAGTCTCAAGCGCGTCAGCGTAATGCCCACCTCGCGACTCCCCCAAGCCATTTACCGGAGAACCAACCCATTCGCTCACGTTTCCACTGATCCCGAACAGCCCCCACTCGTTCACGCCGCTATCCTCGACCGATGCCATGCCGGTGAATCCATCTTCATATCCGGAAATATGGGCCTCACCGCCATTGGACTCTCCAAAACCCACATCCGCAAGATTGCCGTAAGAAGGAGGCCACTGATTACCCCAAGGATAGTTACGGGCGTCACCACATCGGGAATACACCATCCAATGATCAGTGGATGGCAAAGCCATTCGCCAACCTTCATACTGCCCGCCATAAGTCCGGTTCACCCAATCCACAAAAGCAAACGCATCCTCCATGCTCACATTCACCACCGGAAGACGATCCGGATCATCGATGCCAACGGATGAATGACCGGGACGAAAACTCCGGAATTGACCTAGAGTAACCTCATACCTGCCAACCCATGCATCCATCGATTCCACCCATTCCATCTCGATGCTCTGTCGATTGCCGATCCGGATCGAGAACGCATCTCCGGTTCTTGGCCCGATAACCGGTCTCAGCATAATCTCAAGGGTGTCCACCGATCGCGGCTGGGCACGAATCGTGTGGCTCCAAGCCTCATAACCTCTTGCGCGGATCGTCAGGTTCACCTTCCGCATCGCCGGTATGCGGGCCCAACCTCCCCTGATTTCCACAGGCGCCCCATCCACATAAACCTCAAACTCTCCATCACCCAACGTCTCCCTCGATTCCAACGATTGCACCACCATCTTCACACGGGCCGGCCAAAGTGATGGCACATATGCCAGATCCTGACGATCGGATCCCCGCACATTCACCTTGTGCTCCCACGCAAGACAGTCCTCGTGCTCAACCGATATCGTGCGATCTCCCTTGATGAACAGATCCAGCTCAAGCACGCCCAATTGGCGGTTCTTCCGCGGTATCACGGGCTCACCGTCCACCTTCACCACAATTTTCTCCAACAAACCCGACAAATCCTTTTCCAAATGGATCCTAACGACACCCGGAGCTCTCGTCTGCTCCGACTCACCCTCGTCTCCATTTGACGCAAAAGCAGGCCCCCCTATCACCATCAACGCCATCACCTGAGCAACAAACCATCGCAGCATCGGACAATAACCCATCCTTCCAAAAAACCCGGGTGTCCCACAGGTTCTCCGGACACCAACCTGAAAGGGATGTTTTTTGATTCGGAGGTACAGCATAGAAACTTGCTCTGTTTTGCACAAGCCGCCTCTTGAAATCAACCCTGATTTGACGCAGAACCGCTCCTAATTACCCATAATGCACAAAACCCGAACAAACAGAACAGTCCCAATCGTGGAATCCTCCCCAAAATCCCAACAACGCCATTCCGGGTAAAAATACTACTTCAAATACTGTAGTGGGAGCATCATGCTCGCGCCTGCTATCCAGTGAGTCCGCAGGGCGAACGTTGTTAATCAAAGAATCTTTAACACCGCTCGCTTTGCTCGCTATGAGCCCTTCGGGCCACATTCGTTTTGCTGGCGCAAAACAACAGATCTAGAATTCAGAATATACTGCTGAAGCGTCTGTACCCCGAGCGAAGTCGAGGGGCGTAAGCCCGTCAGGGCGATGTTATAACATCTTTGTAATCAAGACCATAAAATCACGATAAGACTAAGTCGATCCGCAGATCATAAGGATTTCCACAGATTGATAATCCCATTCTCCTTCCTTCGTGCTCTTCGGCTCTTCGTGGTGAATATCTTCATTCAATCCTGTAGATCCTGTCCTATAATGAGTTAATTCTCCACCGAGCTCGCGGATACTCCCAAACCCTTAATTCTGACGTGCCAACGGATCAAAAACGCGGTGCCAAATTCAACGGAATTTTGTCCATACTGACCCCTAAAATTCCGCAAGTCGTTGGTAATATGGTGCCCAGAGAGGGGGTCGAACCCTCACTCCATTGCTGGAAACGGATTTTGAGTCCGTCGCGTCTGCCAATTCCGCCATCCGGGCCATGGGCAACCGGGCAAGAAACCCGAATGCACAAATGGATGATGAGATGGACTAAAAGGCATCCTTTCGCGCAAATCAAGCCGAATGCTCAAGGAATTTAAAATCCTGTCTTTCATATGTCCAAAGACTCGATGCCATCCAACACCACGGCTACCCCCAACGCTACCTGCCCTACTTCCCGCGCTACCTGCCCTACTTCCCGCGCTACCTGCCCTACTTCCCGCGCTACCTGCTCAAATCCCTCCAGGACTGGTTCGCCTGGCACGGCGAAGAGCTCTACGACGAACTCAAACACATCCGCAACTCCCTACCCAATCTCCTCGCCCTGATCCACCAACTCCCAAACCGAAACTCCCCGGACATCGTCACCCCCCTCG
>JAPXRV010000052.1:0-23302 GCA_033813415.1 Opitutales bacterium
AGCTACCTGGAACAGGCATCCCTGCCTGTTGGTTCTTTTGGGTCTTGGAGTGGTTCATCGTGGAGGCTGAGGTGAATATGGAGACCATACGCGGTCGAAGCCGAAGCCCTCGAAATCCTTGATATTGTTGGTTACAAACTCGGTGACTCCGTGGTGCCGAAGGGTCTGAGCGAGCCGGGCGTCAAAAATACGCCTTCGGGCGAAGCCGGGCTGAGATGCGAGTTCCCATATGGAATGCATGAGTCCTCCGGGGTAGTCGATGAGACGCCAGTGTGGGTGGGTGCGCAACTGGCGGATGATGGATCCGGCTTCGGGGGCGGTGAGCGGACATGGGCTGGTGGCCGGATTGCGAAGCAACACGTAGGTCTCAACCAAGACAAGTTCGCAAAGGCATACTTTGGGGTGCTGGTGTTTTTCAAGGAACGCTCTGGCCTCCTTGTGATTCGGGTGCTTCTTCACGAGCGCGGGAAGCAGGATATTGGTGTCGAAGGCGATCATGGATTTCCCTTGTCCTCGGCAACCATACTTTCGAGGTGCAGATTTTCCCTCCAGTCCGCGTTAGCAAACGGATCCACGCTCAAGGGCATGTCCACAAGCGGGAGGGTCCACTGGGGCTCAGGAGCACGGGGCGGGTAGCCTGGCAGGGCCAGTTCAAGAGATCGGCGAATGAGTTCGGCCAGGCTCATCTCATACTCCTGCGTGATGCGTTTGGCATCGCGGTAAAGGTGGTCGGGTAGTTGGATCTGCGTCTTGATCATAATGTCAATGTGATGGACTTCACAACAGGTGTCAATTTGATGGCACTAATGAAATACTGTCTTCCTTGGCGGTTTCCAAAGGTTTCGGGTTCATTTGGGTCCTGAGTAAAACTCCCATGTTCCGCATACGCCGATCCCGAATCCTTTTTCCCCAAGCAGCGTGGAACGCCGATTCCGGATGGTATTGCAATTGGGATCGGAGCCGTGCCAGTTGAGCGCGGCGGCGAGAGCGACGGCATCTTTGGGGGTATCCGCCTCGAAGTAATAGACTGCGCCAGCAGGCACCGCGAGATGCGCGGGTTTGGCTCCCTCCTGCCGACCAGCGTCGGGGTTGGCAAGTGCCCATCCGGTGACGACCAGAGGCTTGGGAACCACTGCAGCCACCAGATTGGCGCCTATCCTTGGAAGCGACTGAACACGGGAACGCCATTCAACCCTCGGTTCCATGGGATCTCGCTCGGTATCGCCATTCTTAAGCAAGACAGCGCCCGAGTTGGAACAAACCCAATTGGGCAACCATCCGCCGGGCTGGGGCTGGCCTGAACGACCTTCTCGGACATTCACCTCGGGAAACACCGCCGGGCTGAGCAGGATCCATTTCACAAGATGGCGGGGTTTGCCATCCCTCGATACGCAGTTGAAGCGATCGATCCTACCGGTCGGCAACGGAATGGAGCCCACGGAAGAACGCCTGGTGGCATTACAGATCCGCTGCTGCCCGCCTACAAGAATCCGGGTGGGACTGCCGCTCAGCAAGCGATCCACAAGGTCACATTTCTGATCTTTGTCCCACGCATCGGCCAAGGTTCCGATCTTCACGTCGATCGGCTGCCGTTTGTTGTTGATCTCCCTGATACGCAGATACTGAGCGGAATAGATATCACCCTTCTTTTCCCCAAAACCTGTCGTCTGTGAGTCGGGATCAATTGCTATTCCGATCTGGGATTCCGTGTCGAACAGATCTCCATCATCGTAGGTATCGGATTCGGAAATGCCCGATTCCGAACCATCGAGGTATCTCTGAAAAGCGGATTGAGACATCCATGCCTTGGCTTTGCTCTCCTTGCTTGGAGCCCTTCTGTTGGCCACGGGGTATTGCAACGGTCCAGCAAGACTCGACAGATTGGAAATCATCACAGGCAAAAGATCCGGAGCAAGGGTATCACTCACAAGGTCCATAGGTCTCGGAAACAGCCAGTTCTCATCAACGATCGGGAATGGTCCGGCAGTGCGCAAGGATCCAAAGCGCTCCGAACGACTCTTTCCCTCCTCATATTGGCCGCTTTTTCCGGTGCGGTGCACGTGGACATCATCCATACCAGCCCTCCATAGCGCGGCATGGAAGGCATTATTGATAACGTTGGGCATGGGCCATGCGGAGCCATGTCCGGACAATGATCCCGACATGGGACGACCATCGCGGAAAAAGAGGACATCTGAGGGTTTAAGTTCAACGACATTCATGGTCTCACGATTGTTCGGGTTCAAAATTGTATACGTTTGGTGAATGCGGAGGTCTTACAGAGCCCGATCATGCCCTGAAGCATGTGATTCGGATCGGTGCCCTTATTCCGGATTGATTCGAGATAACGCTTCGCGAGTGTCAGAACCCGCTCCTTCAATTCCCTTCGGGCAGACGAATTGGAAAGGGTGCACTGTCGATCAAGCGCATGATCCATCTCACGGAGAATAACGGAGTATGCATCGAAGCTGATTGAAGCTTCCTGATTGGAATCAACGGAGAGGTAGGGCTCCAATAACTCACACACCCGCTGAGGAAATTTGTTACTGAGAGGTCCTGGCTGGTCTTGTCCGGGGCCTTTCATGGCTTCCACAAGGGCCGAAAGCAACTCCACCCCATTACTGTCCCACTTGCAGCCCCATTCTTGAATCTCGCCTGAACGCTTCATTAAGGTAACGGCAATAGCGTTTCGCCCAAGAGGATTCCGTTTTGCGCGTTTTTCGGCAAGCTGGGCTGCCCGGACCACATCTTGAAGCGGCGACTTGAAGTGAGCAATGGCAACACCGACCGATGCTGAGGCACAGGGACCAGGAAGCACCATTGGAATGTTTTTTCCATGGTCCTTTGTTCCGTCACAGAGAAAACCCGGGCATTCAGAATCGCCGTTTTTGTAGATGGATATGGGAATGCGCACATTTGAAGGGGCCTGACCTCCAAACACCCTTCTCAGGTCCTGTGCACATAGGATCGCACTGTCAGCAGGGAGCATCGCGAGAACATCATCGCCTCCCGCATAGATGAGACGGCCACTATGAGCCTCAACTACTGGACGTGCGAGGCGGGAGAAATTCGCCAGAGCCTCGCTGAACTGGAGATGGTAGGAGGGCGATACCATGCGCTGGGATTCAAGCAACGGGCTGAACCTTGCTTTCAAGGTGCCCTTCTCCTGGTCGTTGTCCGGGTTGGATTCGCGTTCAAAGTATTCGAGAGCACCACCACCTTCGTATTGTGCCAATTGACTTCGGAAGGACGGGGTTTTGGCTCCGCTCACCCATTTGCCGATTTCATCGCCGTCAAATGCGATGACGGCGAAATACTTCCCTTTGCTCGACGATTCAGAGCGCTTATCCTGATTTTCGTCACAGCTATCCTGCTTAGGTTTATGACAAGCGATGTCTTCGGTGCTGGGATAAGGAAAGTCATCTTCTTTGAAACCCCACTCTGGAACGAGATAAGCCAAATGCCAACACCGCTTGATTAATGTGATGGCCCCGACCTCATCATTGTGTTTGAAGAGGTTCTTCCATCGATCAGGAATATTCAGCTTGGCGATGGAGTCTACAAATCCACTTCCACCCAGAATCATCTCTTCCTTTCCAGTCAATGCATCCTTGGCATTGACACTGGATTTATCGGCCCATCCACCTTCTGCCCATGATCGAAAGGCTCGGGTCTGGCGCACAGAATCAAGTTCCCAACCACAGAGAGCAGCCATCACGGACCAAGCCAAACCGACATTGTTCAGCTTTGTCTTAGACTTGTCTTTATCGTCGCCATAGTAACGTTCATCACGATGATCCATCGGCATCGCTTTCTCGAACGCTTCCAATACGGTATTGAGTCTTTCAACACAGTCTCTGTCTGGGAGTTGATTCGCCTGCTTCACTGCATCCTCGATGCTATCGGGCCAAGGATAGACAAGCCATGAAATCTCGATGTGCCGGTCTATTTGGTCATGATAGCGGGATTCGATGTCGGACGCAGTTTCAAGGGGAGACAAATCCATTATCCTGCGATCCACGCAGGCCTTGAAAACCGACCTCGCTATGCGCTCCCATTCTTCCCGAATGGCTTTCTCAACTGCCCGGGCGATCTCCGGAGCTTTGTCTGCCGAAACAAGCGCAAGAAAAACATTGGGGAGATTTGGGGTGAGAAGATCGGCGGTCTCGTGGGACATCTCTTCCCAGAAGGGGTGCACCTTTTTGTCCACCTGAATCTGGGACCAGAGATCGTCTCGCCACTGTAGATCAAAAAGCGGTTGATTCCGAAGGCTGGGAAAAACCACCGCATCGGGGCCGGAAAGCTCGGAAAAGCGTTTCAAACCGGTCGCCATTAGCCATGAGAGCAAATAGCTGCCGGACCACAAATCCCTGGTATTTCTGGCAGCCGCGATGAAGTCCTGCACCGGACCAATCTGAAATTTGAGGAATGCGGGTTTTCCCCTGCAGCCAGCGAGGGCGGACACAATGGCAGTGTGATTCCAGATCGTGTGGTCGGGAATGCGTGTGTCAGCGGGGAGGAATCCCATTCGGAAATCCTTCTCTATTGCCCATTCTCTCCACAGACGCCAATGCGAGAAGAACTGTGCCCTTTTGATTTCCGCGTCCGTCCACTTTTCAGGGTGGAGGTTGAACTTTGGCTGAGTGCTCTGTTCCCATTCTTCTCCCAGTTCGGAGGACTGGATAGGTGTGAAAACCAACGTCTGATCTCCACTCAGCGGGTGCCGAAATGCGTTTTTGTATCCATCAAAAGCACAAGCCGTTCCCGAAATCCGGGACTTGGGAAATGGGATACGATCAGCGGCAGCGGCAACATGATCAGCTCCGTGATCATAGATGCCAACTTCATCACTATCGAATCCCGCACGCTTCATCGCTGAAGCCGATTTGTCCTGGTGAATTGGAATATCAAGACACTTGCTGGGGGTATCGTGAAGAAAAGCGGCCAGCTTATCCCGCCAGTAGTTGGCATCGGGCAGGGGTATACTTTTTTCGGATTTTTCACTCATGGTAATATGGCCTGTCGGCATTAAGGTTGTTTGGGTTGAATGATTGAAATATTGGATGGGGGAATGCTCATACCGATGGATCCCCTATTCGGCACAATACGACTTTGCTGGAGACGCCCTAAACCGATCTTGCCCAGTTTTGACCGAATGCTGTTGGCGATCTTCCGGGAATCCTCCCCCGGATCAAAAGCAGTCCGGTCCGCGTCCATCGTCCAGTGGTCGAAAGTTGAGCCTTTGAAATGACGGTTGTTGAGAATCCATGTTTTCCACTCGGCATCGGAGATATCCGAAAAGCTGGTGAGCGGATCCAAGCCCCTGACTCTGCGATCTGCAAAATAGTAAAGAAACGAAAACTCACGTCCCGACAAAGCCAACGGTTTGTCGTCGACCCAGACAGAGCCTGAAACGGGATCCATCTGAATGAAAAGATCCTGGTCGATGTCATCCAGACTTCTCCGCATCGCTCCAACGAGCTGAGTGTAGCTTCCTCCCGCGCTTCGGATCTCTTTCTCGAACAAGTAGCGCATGGGAACAAACGGAAGATCCGCCAACGACACAATCGCGTCGATCGAATCAATGCTGGTCCCCGTGTCAGGATGCGCCACAGATCCGATGCTCCCGGGATAGAGAAAACCGGGTATTCTGTCCCAGGGATCGTCGACCAAAACATGGGTCACCCGATCGGTTTCTCTTCCAGTGAGTGACACAACCGAGTGCAAGAGAGCACCCATGGTCTTCCTTCCTCCTGCAATCGAGACAATCAAATCGCAATGATCGTTTTCGGTGAAGGACCGCAGCTTCTCGAGGAAGAAATCGGCAATCCAAACGTTTTCCTCCTTTGAACGGATGTCTTCCAACTCACGGGTGAAGGTATCGTCACGAAACACCCAAATACAGTCGGAAATATTCCCGAAACGAAGTTTACCCTTCAGAGACACTCCCGCTGAAAGTGATAAATCCCTCAAGAACCGATCCCAGCATCCTTCCGAAAAGAGCCGCTTCACCAGCACATCCCTTCCGGTTCGTGTTGTCGCAACCACAATCCGGTCTGGAATACTGGAAGAATCCTCATGAACCAAAGCCCATATCGTTTCAGTCAAAACGGCCGGAGAAAGCCCGGTGAGGGCAAACAATACCAGTTCTCTACTACCGGCGTTCATAGTCGGATCTGGTTTGGGCGATACAAAATGGCTCCATAAAAAGTTTCATCTTCGTCCACCAATCGACAAATCGAGCAACAAAAGCAGCTTTTCTGACGTTCCCTGACGTCAGAACCCGCAAAAGGAACCTTGAACCTGCTAAAGGCAAAGGCGGGCACGGACCTACTTTCAATCATTGGGTATGGAGCGCAAAAACGCTTTTGGATAAGGTAACAGTTCGCTCACCTTCAATTAAAACCGTGCGAAAAAAGGAAGCAAACCGAATCTCGCCATTTTTGCACAATCGCTCAGAGAGAGTAATCCAGGTCGAAATCTCCTCGGAATCGTCCTCGACACTTTCATAGACGATCGCGTCGTTGAAGAGTCCGGAGTATTGTGGCTAAGATTCTTGTTCAATCCTGTGGATCATGGAAATCCTGTCGAAAAATTAAAGAACAGGCAGGATAAACAGGATATGCAGGATGGTTTTGGGCAAGCCATCTTCTCTTCAAACCTGCCGCAGATCGACTTCGCTCAGGGCATAAGCCCCCAAGGCGAAGTAAATGAATTTCACTCATCCGGCAAATTCCCACAGATTGAAATACTCCCTTCTCAACCCTTCCTGCTCTCTGCGCCCTCCGTGGTGAAGATTCTTGAATTCTCCATTCCTTGGCGCCTTTGCGGCTTGAGTGCAGACGCTGCATGCAGCGTCAAACGGGCGTGAGAACCCTCTTCATAATCAAATCAGAAATTCCGGAACAAATACCCCAGTTTGATGGGGTCTTTCGAAGATCCTCTGAAGCAACTTTTTTCCACTTCCTGACGGGATTTGTCGGTTGGCAGGAAGGCGCACGGAAGATCATGCGCCAGCAATAAATAGGAATTGACGTCCAATTGGTAATGGGCATTTCCTCATGCATTACCAGTGGTAATGCAAGCCCGGGTTTTCCGGCACAAAGCATTCTTCCAAATCCTGATTCACCATCCAAACACACCACCGCCATGCCAAATCCACTCCGCCTGAAACCTCATCATGCAGCATTTCCGCAGCGACTCATCGGGATCCTCGGCTTTCTGCTTTCCGCACTGATGCTTCCGGCTGCCACGTTGCATCTCGATGCGGTAAAGGGGAATGACAGCTCGGGAGACGGATCTTCCGGGGCGCCTTTCCGTTCGTTTGAACGAGCGCTGGCTGCCCTCCAAACGGGTGATACCCTGCTCATGTATGATGGCAACTATGGCGACATATTCGCGGGGCGCACCAACCACCCGGCATGGCAAGCCGAACCGGTCCAGCATTTCAGCGATTGGGTCACCGTCGAAGCCGCGCCCGGGCATCATCCCACCCTAAATACACTCAGTCTGGGAACCGTAAACATTCCGGATTCAGGCAGTCCGCGTCAAAAAATCCCGTTCAGCCAAAAAGGAAACGTCGATGTCTGGATGGTATTCGATGGACTGACCGTCAAAGATGGAATCAGCATTTCGGGAGCCCGGAATGTAGAAATCCGGAATTGCAAGGTTTCGAGCAAAGGACCGCTCAACGGCTCAACAGCTATAATGGATGGGCTTACCGCGGTAAAAATCCACAACGGACGCTACATCACCATCTCCGACTGCGAGATCACCCAGACGGCGATCGGAATCAATGCCGCATCCTATGACCTGACAATCCGCGAAAACCATATCCATCACATTTCCCATGACGGAATCCGGGCGCTGGGAGGGGAAGACTGGCTCATCGAAGGGAACCGAATCCACAACCTTGACGACGGACTCAATGACAATGCGGTGGACGAGGATGGAAATCTTATTCCATGGAATCGGCACGCGGACGGAATCCATGTCTTCACCGCGGTCGATACTATCGCCCGGCTGACGATTCGAGGGAACGTCTTCTTCCACATCGAAAGCATGGGAATCATGGCTCAGAATGGCAAAACCGATCGCGTGCATTCCGATTGGTTCATCGAAAACAACGTCTTCGGTCCCGCTGGCGGGCTTGTGTTCCACTTCGGCACTCCGGTGTTCGGCAGAAACGTATTCCGGCACAACACGGTTGTCTACGCCCCCAACGATGTGTGGACCAGCATATTCGGACGCAGGATGCAAGGGACCATCTACCGCATGAGCATTTGGAACGTGAAACCCGAACTAATCGACCAGACTCTCTTCTACAACAACTGCTTTGTGAACGCGAACGGATTCAGTTCGGTTGCCCATTACAACTTCGGGCTTAACGCAGCAAACCCGTTTTTCTCTGAAACCACAGGCTTCCCATACGAAGTCCCGCCCGGAAACATTGAAGATTTCATAAGCTCTGGAAAGAGACCGGGGGCACCCATCGCAGCCAACGCCCTCACCGACGCCGGCGTCACCAACCACGCATCGGAACTCAGAAAAGACATTCTGGGCAACACACGTGATGCGCTTCCTGACATTGGAGCCTACGAATGGAACGCTACTTCTACCCCTCCCCTGCAACTCAATCCAGTGGGCAACAGAGTGATCACTGCGGGACAACCCATGACCATTCAGGTGAGTGCAGAGGATGCCGGTTCCGCTGTTCTTGAATTCAGCGCGACCGGCCCGGATTGACCCTGATCATTCAGGGAACTGACAATAGACACGACAGGAACCACAGAAGAGACGCATTCGGGATTCAACCAGAGATTGGATTCATCCGGGATTGATACCGAAGACGCTCCCTTCATTTCAAAGCCCAGATCAAAGAAATCAAACCGTGAATCGAAAATAGCGGTCTTTGCGGGATAGATCGCGTTCCGATGCAAAGTCGTTGATGCCAAGTGACCGGCAGTAATCCGCCAAGGCTGCGTGCTGGGAGCATCCGGTCTCGAGGTAGAGCGAACCGCCCGGATGTAGACGGGTGAGTGATCCGGAGATAATGGACTTGAGATCCGCCAAACCATCATCCTCCGCCACCAGAGCGGTGAGTGGTTCGTATTGTCCGACTTCGGGCTGAACACTATCCATTTCCGACTTCGCCAAATAGGGAGGATTGCTCACAATCAGGTCGAAAAGCCTGTCGCCCACCGGTTCAAACCAGCTTCCCTCGAGCCACCGTATCCGGTCCTCCCCGATGCCATTTGTCCGGGCGTTTTCCCGGGCAAGCGAGAGTGCATCCACACTTTTGTCCGTAGCCCAAACGCTGGAATCTGGCAGTGCATGAGCCAAGGCACAGGCAATTGCACCGGAACCGGTTCCCAAATCAAGTATGTTCAGTCCACTCCGGTTCCGGAAGCGTTGACAAATAATGTCGACGAGCTCCTCCGTCTCGGGTCTGGGAATAAGTGCCCGCCGATCCACCTGAATCCGGACGCCGCCGAACATCACATATCCCAGAATGTATTGAAGCGGCTCACGCTTGCCGCGACGCACCACCATGGATCGCATCCGGGTGATCACGTCCTCAGCCAGCGGACGCTCATACTCGAGGAACAATCGCATGCGTGGATATCCCATGACCTCGGCTAACATCCACTCCGAGTCCAGCCTGGGATTCTCCACGCCCTTACGTTGTAGGAAATCCGCACTTTTTGTCAGAATACTGGCAATGGTCTCCATGCTGATCATTCGGGTCCGCGCTTCAACGGCTATTGATGTCAAATTCCTCAATCCGCTTTCGAAGAGTCGAGCGGCTGATACCTAATATATCGGAAGCTCTCAATTGATTCCCGTCAGTCTCTTTCAGCGCCCGCAAAACCATCTCCTTCTCGACTGCCATCAACAAAGCACGGGGATGATCATTGCGCATTTGCTTATACATATGATCCAGGGTTGACGTGAGGTCAAGCTGCACCCCGAAGCCGAGTTGCCCCGGCACATGAGACGGAATCGGAGGCGCCATCGGGGTATAATCTTCGATTGCGGTCTCGCGCGGGGCGCGAAGCGTCCCAACTGCGTCCGGAGAATCTTTGGAAGCCGGGGAAGTGGGATCGGGCGTGATATCCTTCTCCGCTTTGGTCGAAGATGGCGTTGACCCGCCAATGCCCCCTGACATCCCGGACGTCTCGCGGCGTTTACGTCTCGCGGATTCTCTTACCTCGATCGGCAAATCACTGGGGAGAATGACGTTTCCCTGTGATAACACCGCGCTGTGCTGGATCGTGTTTTCAAGCTCCCTGACATTGCCAGGCCAGTCGTGTTCCATCAGAATCTGAATCGCCTCAGCAGTCAGCTTGCGAAGGGGCGACTTGGATTTCGTTGAGAGTTTCTGAAGAAGGAAATGGGCAATAACCGGGATATCCTCACGTCGCTCACGCAAGGGTGGCAGCCGGAGACGGAACACATTGAGCCGGTAATAAAGATCTTCACGAAAAGTCCGTTCGCGGACCATCTGTTCAAGGTCCTTATTGGTCGCAGCAACCAACCGGACATCGACCTTGATGGTCTCGGTCCCACCCACCCGCTGAATCTCACCCTCCTGCAAAACACGGAGGATCTTGGTTTGCGTGGGAAGGGTCATGTCTCCAAGTTCATCGAGGAAAATGGTGCCTTTGTCCGCCAACTCAAAGCGCCCGGGTTTCTGATTGGTCGCCCCCGTGAACGACCCCTTCTCGTGCCCGAAAAGTTCGCTTTCGATCAGGTTCTCGGGAATCGCCGCGCAATTCACCGCAATAAAGGGCCCGTTGTTTCTCCGGCTATGCCGGTAAATGCAACGCGCCACCAACTCCTTACCGGTTCCACTTTCTCCGGTGATCATAACGGTGGCATCGCTTGGAGCCACCTGTCCGATCAGCTTGAAAACATCCCGCATGGGCTCGGTGTTTCCGACCATTCCTTCGATGTAGTCCTGCGCATCAATTCCCGGAAGAGAGGATCCGTCCGCGGCGTGCAACTGGCAGTGAGCCTGCCACGCACGCTCGGTCAACTCAAGGATGCGCTTGAGCTCGAAAGGCTTAACGATGTAGTCAAACGCGCCGTGCTTCATCGCTTCGATGGCCGTCTGGGTCGTCGCGTAAGCCGTCATGATGATCACCATCGCATGGGGCACATGCGATCTCACGTGTTGCAAAGTCTCAAGCCCGGTGATTCCGGTCATGCGATTGTCTGACAACACGACAGCTGGCCTTTCCTTCCTCGCAACCTCGATTCCCTCTTCGCCACTCGCGGCTAGAAGCACCTGAAAGCCCCTGGCTTCAAGCACCCGTTTCAGGGAATAGCGGATCTCGCTGTCATCATCAATCACCAGTATGCGCTTCATATTTGTCATGTGCTTGTGAATTTGGGGCCCTGAACTGAACAATCAACCCGTCCGGACATACTGCTGGAGTCGGTCCGTCATGTGGGTAAACCCGTCCGCCAAGGGGACATAGCCACTCATCCGGATGCGTCCATCTCCCACTGCCGCGAGGTTATCCAGCTTTCCGGATATTGATTGAAGTGCCGCGGATCCGTCGCGAAAAACAAGATCCACCTCATGCTCGAAGGCTTCCGGTTCGGGCGGATTCATAACCCAGCGATCCGGCTGGATTCCAATTGTCGCAAGCGGACAAGGACTTCCAGCAAGAAAAACGCGGAGTCTCCCGGAGGGCTGTTCTGACGAGAGTCGGGCACAGAATGGATCGATGGAAACCAAAGCTGACACACCACAGCAAGCTGCATACAAGCCGGTCTCAATCTTGACCCGGCAGTCCGCATCCGAAATACGCTGCGTGGATTTTAGGGGATCAAGGCGCGCCTTTGTTTTCGCAAGAAGCTTCAACATCCGCATCCAAGGAAGCAACCGCCACCATCTGCCCATCTTGGATGGCAGGGTTCGCCGGCCCTCAAAAAAAGCGACCGCTTCCGTGACCCCGCCAAGGTGTAACTCCAATGCTCCACCTCGAAGAGCCTCTTCCGTGACTGGAACGGGGGCCTCCCCGGACCCCGGACGCCCCATCCATCCACAGCGCGCACCATTCTCGATCCATGTCAGCGCAAGGGTCCCGCACCGATGATGCTGGTCCGGAAGAGTTGCCGGAGCGGAAAAAAGTCCGATGGCCACCCTGTCCGCAACGGCCAACAGGATTCTGGCGTAAAGCGATGCTCTGACGTCAGCCAACCCCATCTCCTCGCGCTTGTTTCCCTTCATTTACAATCTGACTGATCTTGGCCAGAATATCGATTGGAGTGCGCTCCGGCTTCACCTTGGCAAGGTTCTCACGAATCGCGCGTATCTCTTCGGGATGATCCATCCAGCGTTTGATGATCCCGGGCAATTCGCCGGCCCGCTTGATCTCAAGCCCCAGATGATGCTTGCGGCAGTACTTCACGGTAATGATTTCCTGGGGCATAAGCCCTCCGATCCCATTGGAGATGATCGGACATCCCAAGTAGATCGCCTCGCTGGTCAAGCCGGTTCCCGGGCGTGCCACTACAGCTGTCGCACATTGAAGCAGCTTGAACATCTTGTCGTAGTAGCGCATCGGCTGAACCCGCATCGACGGGTGCCGGCTGTCCCAGATGTTGATCGCATCGTAGATCAAATTATTGCGCGCACACAGCGCGACGACCTGCGGGCGAATCCCATGGCTGTAAATAAACTCCAGCTTTTCCAAATGGTTATTGGCTCCGTTTGCCCCGGTCCCAAGAACCAGAATGAAACGGTCCGGATCCATATTGAGTTCCTCACGTATGAACCGCACCCGCTCCTCTTCGCTGATCCGCCCACTGTAGAAGGGAGGCTTGAGAAGAAAACCACCCACCCAGTTGCGATCATCCGGCATTGAAAGCGACTTAGCGGCATCACAGGCCTCCTGTACCGCGCCGATGAAACAATCGCTCTCCGGATTCACCCACTGGCGGCTGAATCCATAGCCACCATAGAGCTCCCCACAATAGGTCACGCACTTGAGCTGATCCCCAAGCGTCTTCTTGGCGATTTCAAAGAATCCATGGTTGAGGTGCGGGTGAGTGCTGATGAGAACATCCGGTCTCAGTTCCTTCAACGCATCGACAAAGTTCTTTCGCCCGATGATCCGCTTGGCAGCTCCAAGCAACTTCACACGCTCCAGAAAATTCCAGTAGATGTGGTGAAGACGCGGAGCCAAACGCTGGATCCAGTTATAAATCTCAACCCCGACATTGTAGAGCTGATGAGTCCCCTCAAGCGTCTGATGAATCGTGATATCCATCCCGAACTGACTCCCCTCCGGAGAGTTCGCCCAGTCTTCAAATGCGCGGGCACGCATATTGTGTCCGGTACCGGTACTGGATGTTAGGATGACAACTTTCACAACAAATGACCCAAAGTGCTCCGGTTTGAATCGCAAACATCCGTGTCTCCGATTCCTTTTCCGGAAAATGACCTTATGGGGCATCGATGAACGATCGGCAAGGAATACTTGCGACATTTCTTCTCTCCTGCAAAAGAATCCCGGATCACTTCGTCAATCCGCTATCATGACGAGGGAAATGCCGCGTTTTTTGGAAGTATCCGGCTTGAAGGATTGGGAGGACTGGGCATAATGAAGTGTCCGCGTGCTGGTCACGACTGTAGCCGCGCAGGAAGCCGACGATTTCGATGGCCACTCAACCCCGCCAAATAATGCATACACTTGTGTCATCTCTCCTCCTTAGAGGTCCTCAAAAAGCTTTTGTCCGCTCGCTTCATCGAAGGGTCCATGCCTTGTTCCACAATTCCCTGTTTTTTGCCGCGTCCGGGCTTGCGTTTGCCCATTGCGCCCATGGGGATGCGTCGCGGGAGGGCTGGTTCGAATGGCCATTCGTCGAGGCGCTTCCGGGATCGGCACTCGATTCTTCTTCCCTCAACCATATGCCAGCAGGAACAAACGGAGCCATCACCGTAAAAAACGGGGTCTTTGTCACAGGCTCGAACGGGGAAAGAATCCGGTTCTGGGGATGCAACCTCAGCAGCAATGAGGCGTTTGTGGATGCGGAAACCGCCGATCGGCTCGCCAAGCGTCTCGCACAGGGTGGCATCAACATAGCCCGCCTTCACCATCTGGACAATCCATGGTCAGTCGACTCGGCAGGCAGCCTATGGACACCGGGATCCAAGGATCGCATCCGGATTGATCCTTCGCAGCTCGACAAGCTCCACCGCCTCATCGCGGCGCTCAAAGAACAGGGGATCTACTCCAACATCAACCTCAAGGTCTCCCGCACCCACACCGTGGAAGATGGGTTTCCGCCGAGCATCGAATCGACTCCCCAGTTTCAGAAACGGATCGACTACTTTCAGTCACAGATCGTCGACTATCAGAAGGACTATGCCCGCCAATTGCTCACAACCGTCAACCCCTATACCGGATTGAGTCCCGTTGATGATCCTGCGGTGGCTATCATCGAGATCAACAATGAAAACTCGCTCCTGGGAATGCGGACCAGAGACATCGGAGCCGGGCTACATCTGATTCCCGAGCCTTTCGCCGGAGAACTCAAAGGCCTGTGGAACTCCTGGCTGAAGGATCGTTACGATTCATCCGAATCCCTGGGAAAGGCCTGGGCTCCAAAGCAGGCTGATTCCGGATCTCCGGTGACGACCCCGGCATCCCGCTGGCACAGCGACGCCCAACCCGGAAACGCAGTGGATATCCAGTCAAACCGTGTGGATGCAGTGCGCATTCACGTAGCGGAAAGCGATGGCGTGAGATGGAGAGCGGCGGCCTACCTGGATAAGCTGCATCTTCAGGAAAACCGCACCTACACCGTCACGTTCGAGGCAAAGGCAGACCAACAGCGTCCCATTGAAGTGGTTGTCGGCCGGGATGATCCATTGTGGCGCACCGACAAATGGAGGTCGCGCGGGCTCAGAAACGTGCTCAGCATCGGTGAAGCCTGGGAACCTTTCCGGATGGTCTTCGTGTCTCACTCGATCGTGGATGTGCCCAGTCGTCTCTCCATCATCGCAGGACACAGGACCGGAACCATCGATATCCGCAACCTCTCCATCGTTTCCGGCTCTCCTTCCGCGGGACTGCAGGAAAACGAATCTCCGTGGGATGGATCGGTCCCTTTACCCACCGATGCGACTCCCGCGCAGTGGAATGACTGGCTCGCCTTCCTGATCGACATCGAGGCAGCCTATGTGCAGGACATGAAGTCCTACCTGCAAGACACACTTGGGGTGAAGGTTCCGATTGTCTGTTCACAAGCCAACTATGGAGGCATCGCAGGTCTCTTCCGCGAAGCTCCTCTGGATTTCGTGGATGCGCACGCCTATTGGCAACATCCCGATTTCGGAGGTATTTCCGGAGCGTGGGATACCGCCAACTACACGATCATCAACTCGCCCCAGATATCGGAGTTTTCGCCGCGCTGGTTTGGGGAAATCGGAGGGATCGCACTTCTGCGGGTTTCCGGAAAACCCTTCACGGCATCCGAACTGGATACTCCCGCGCCCAGCGAGTATGCCTCGGAAATGATGCCACTGCTGGCTTCTTTTGCCTCTATTCAGGACTGGGATGGACTCTACACCTTTGACACGGTTGGAGCAGGTGATGACTCCGGGTTCCAATCAATCCGGACCTTTTTTGATCAAACCCACCATCCTTCCAAATGGGGACTTTCCGGCTTTGCCAGCCGTGTATTCCGGCAATTCCTCATTCCAGCACTGCCATCCAGCAGAGAATTGTTGGTTTCATCCGACTGGCCGAATGAAGGAAACCATCTGGACGCGCTTTGGCTGAAAGCCAGGACGGCTTCAGATTTGGGTTTCCTTTCGGACAAATTGAGCGTGAATGAGACCCTCCTCGACGCTTCCCTTCCCTCCCATGTCAAGCATCAGGGAGCGCATGGGATTCGTCCGATGGAGATGTTACACAGCACACACGGAGCAGTATGCATAACCTACTCTGACCAAGCATCCACCCTCTTCGGATTTATCGGAGACGCTTCTCTGCAGGCAGGAGCACTCGGCGTCAGATGCGAGCCTTTCGGACTGAATTTCGGTGCGGTCACCGCAGTTGCACTTGATGGGCTCCCACTGCTGCGTTCCGGGCGCGTGCTCATCAGTCTGGTGGGTCGATCCGAAAACCAGACATGGAAGTGGAACACACCCAGAACCAGCGTTGGTGAAATCTCAGGAGACGGATCGGCTCCCATCACTGAAGCGATCCCGGCAGTGATCACACTTCAATCCTCGAACCCGATGCGGGTGTTCCCACTGCGTCCGGACGGATCGAGGATGGAGCCATTGGATGCGTCTTGGGCCGATGGGATTCTCAGCTTTTCAGCGGATCCCGGCCATCCCACTCTTCACTACGAAATCATCCCATAGGCCTGAAAAACTGATACTTGCATCCGCATCCTTATCCAGCCTGAATGCATCCAAGATGAATGCTACAGCAGCCGACTATTGGGTGCACAACCTGAGCCCCTTCCTCCTGCGTTTTCCTGAAAGCTGGCCTTTGATCGGCGGTGCCGGGATCCGATACTATGGGCTCGCCTACATCCTGGGTGCTGTTGCCGGGTATTATCTGCTGCTTCTGTATTACCGGAAAGGTCGCTCCCCTTTTAACAGCGACCAGCTTTCTGTTCTGATACTGGCTCTTATGGCAGGAGTCCTGATTGGTGGCAGAGTCGGTTATGTCCTCTTCTATGGGCTTCAGGATTTCTTCCACAACCCGCTCAGCATATTTGCAGTATGGCAGGGAGGGATGGCTAGTCACGGCGGTTTCATCGGTGTGGCGATCGCGGTCATCCTCTTCTCCAAAAAACACAAGTATCCAACACTCGCCACAGGCGACCTGGTGGTGAGCGCCGCTGTTCCCGGATTGTTCCTCGGACGCCTGGCGAACTTCATCAACGGAGAACTCTGGGGCAGAATCACGGAGGTGCCTTGGGCTGTCATATTCCCGCACGGAGGTTGGGTTCCCCGCCATCCATCCCAACTCTATGAGGCATTTCTCGAAGGGTTGATCCTCTTCGCATTCCTCCAGTGGCGCCTGTGGAAAAGCTCCATTCTCAAGCGTCATCCGGGCCGTCTCAGCGGAGAATTCCTGGTTGGCTATTCGGTTTTCCGTTTTGTCTGCGAGTTTTTCCGGGAGCCCGATGCTTCGCTCATAGCGGGACTCTCGAGGGGACAGTTCTACTCACTGTTCACGCTTTTGATAGGAGTCTGCCTGATTGGTTTCGCGATCAAATCATCCGAAAAAGTTGCAAGCATAAAGGCTTGAGGTTCGTTTGAATGAAATGGCTCATTCTTTTGCTTTAATCCCTTTCTGCAACAGGGTGTCTAATTATGGAACGACTCGTGATCAATCACGCTTGTCAGCCCTGACCGGATACTCAGAATCGCTTTCATACCGGTGAATATCCGACACCCCTAACCCCATCCAAAAAACAAAAAGGAATCCATGAACAAAACTACAAACGCACCATCCATGTCCAAACAGATGTTGCGAACCTCCCGGATCGGACTGGCCGTGATTCTGATGTCAGGCATCGCACAGATGCTTACAGCCGCGCCATCCGGTGGTCCGTACGGCCCCATTCAACAGGAGTGGCCGCTGCCTGAAAAAGCTGCAACCGTTCGCTATGCGGCCCCCGATGGGGATCCCAACGCCGATGGGACGTCAGCCGGGACACCCACGACCATCGAGTCTGCCATTCAGCGCTCGACTACCGGAGATGTGGTCATACTCAGAGGCGGTGATTACCGCACAGGAAACCTTCAGCTGAACCAGGGAATCACAATTCAGCCATTCGGATTGGAACGTCCGCTTCTAAAAGGCACGGCCGTGGCTTCCGACTGGGTCAAACAGGACAATGGACTCTGGCGCACTTCGTGGGCGACCCTGTTTCCTTCGGAGCCCGCCGACTGGTGGAGGCGCGGGCGAAACGGCACCATCACGCCACCATGGATGTTCAATAACGATATGGTGTTTGTGGACGGGGTTCCCCTTCGTGCAGTGGGATGGGAAGGCGACATCACAAAGGATAAATTCTACATCGATTACAAGGCGGGTCACGTCTACATCGGAGTTGACCCGACGGATCGTCTCGTCGAAATCACCGCTTACGATAACGCGATCACACGTGTCACCGGATCGGTCCATGGTCGCGAGTCCGATCGGATTGGTCCGACAATCCGTGGCGTCACTTTCACCCAATACGCCTACAGAGCAATCGAGATTGAAGGAACCAATCCAGAGGAAGTATCGCCAGAGGCCAATCATGGCAAGATGGTCGTTGGAACAACCCTTGAGCATGTCACATTCTCCCATTGCTCTAGAGTCGCGGCTTACCTTCGCGGCGACAAGATGACGATCCGCAACTGTCTGGTCTCCGACACAGGAACCGAAGGGCTTTTTGTCCTGAGTTCATCCGATGTCTGGATCGAGAAAAACATCCTGAGACGCAATAATATGCAAGGGATGCTCGGCTATTTCCCGGCAGCTCTCAAGATTTTCAACCAATGTTATCGCGTGACCTGTGTGGATAATTACGTGACCGAACAGCCCAATTCGAGCGGTATCTGGTATGACGTTGGGAACTGGGACGGACTTTTCATCAACAATTGGATCGAGCAATCCAACGATGGATTCTTCTTCGAGATATCCAATGGTGCAATCTGCGCTGGAAACCTTTTTGTGGACTGCAACAAGGGTGTAAGATCACTGAACTCGAGAGATGTTCATGTCTATCACAACACTTTCGTGAACAGTGTCGCCAGCTTTGAACGCACTCCGCGCAGTGCGGTGGGAGACCATTTCGGATGGCATCCCGCCAGTGGTCCTGATGTTGATGAACGGGAAGGTCACCGCTTCATCAACAACCTCATGATAGGCGAAAGCTCCTTTGTCGGTCCATTGTTGCAATGCGAGCAAACCCCTTCCCTGTGCGAAACCCTCCAGAACCCGCAAATTGCCGCCATGGGAGGAAACCTCTATGTGCGTGAATCGACAGCCAAAGCACAGCCAGTGGTTGCATGGAGTCCGCTCATAGCGGAAGCCAATTGTTCCAAGTCCTTTGAATCGATTGATGAGTTGAAACCGTCGCTCAAAGGCTTGGGCGGTTCAGACGTGGAATGGAGAAACTACCACGGATACCTCCTCAATGGCAGACTCACAGGAAACTATTCGCTCAGTGAAAAGGCAGCCGTGAAAGCGGTTTCCACAAAGGAGGTTCCTGTCGAAATCCTCAAAAAAATCGGACTGGGTGAATCCGACACAGCTCTACCTGGAGCATTTGGCAAGGTGTCCCTCTAGTCGTTAGAGGGGCTTTCTGCGCCCCATCTTGAATTCATCTCCCTATTCCATCCGGGAAAGACGCTCCAAAAGGAGCCTCAGCTCCCGGATGGCTTGCGTACGGACCTCGTGATCCGCCCACCCCCGATTGAAACGGATGGTCTCGTTGAGCGTTTGCAGTCGACGAAGAGCTGCACTCTGATCCCCGTCAGGCTCGAACACAATTTCCATCCGAAGCGGATCAGAAGGCGAGACAGCTCTCTGATCCTGAACCGAAACATTCCCGTGCAAAACGCCATCGACTAGCCCGGACAGCAAACAATACTCATCCCAAACCGATAGGTAGACAGTCGCCTCATGCTGTTCTTCACAATGATCGAGCAGGTCCAATAGTTTCCGGATTCTTCGCATTCGCCTTTTCCGGATCACGCGAGAGCCCTCACCATACCGATGCATGGATCTGCGCAGCAGGAAAACCCCGACAATAATGATGACCGCAATCAGGAGTATGGAAGCCAAATGAGACATCATCCAATCCGGTGACGGATCCAGTGGAGGAGCGATGTCTTCAACCTTCCACGCCTCCACGGTCGCTTGATCCGATTCATCCATCCGGGCACAACTGGCGATTTGTCAAAAAATACCGGCTCGGGTCGACAGCGCTGAACCGGTCAACCCAAACCAATAAGCCCTGATCACTCGGGAGATGGAAGTCCAAGCGGCGCACCACAGTAAACGGCGAAGTGCCGCGCAGCGGCATTCAAATAGGCCACCGTGTAGCCCTTCTTCATGCCCATGTCGTGCATGACAAGGTCTTTGGCGATAACCGTATACTGCAACAGTGACCACATCAACTGCATCCAGAATCCGATGTCCTCCTTGCTCCAGTCCGGACGAAGATTTCCAACAAGAATCGGCAGTTCACGCTGCACATCGGCAAAACACTTCAACAACATATCCAATGCAGCCGCATTGCCATCCACAATCACGCGGGTATACAAACCTGCAAGGTGTTCCACCTTGCTTGGGCCATGGCATGCCTCCATCAAATTCCTCATGGAACGCATTAGCGCGTTTGATATCGCCTGTTTGTCTTTGGCATCCACCGACAAGAGACTCTCGAAATGGGAATTCAACTTCCCATTTTCAACGATATAACGACGGATTGTCTGCAGATATAGATTCTCTTTTGTGCCAAAATGGTAGACAAGCGAACCAAGCGCAGCCCCCGAGTCGCGGGAGATGTCCCTCATGCTGGTTCCAGCGAAACCATGCTCTCCGAACAAACGTCCGGCGATGTCGAGGATGTTCTTTTGGGTCTGAATACCCTGGGTATTGCGGACTCGTTCGATCTGGTAGGCCTTCTTTTTCATGGAGTAATCAGCGCATTCGGGTTGTAACACTAAAAAATCGGGTTCCTTCTGAACCCGTATTAGGAAGTGTGATCCATTATTTCAGAAATGCAAGAAGCAAGTGTCATAATTTGTACACTTCGAAGCCTAAAGTAAATCTTTTTAAAAAAACAAACAATATTCAGGCTTCTTTGGCGAGCTGCCAAAGCTTGATCCAGTGGCTCAACAGCCTGGGCATATCCGATAAGCGAAGCTGGGAATCGGCATCCGACAAGGCTTGCTCCGGTCGGGGATGCGTCTCCACGAATAGCCCGTTTGCCCCTGCAGCAAGCGCGGCATTTGCCAGCACCGGCACAAACTCGCGCTGTCCCCCGCTCTTCCCGCCCGCCGCACCCGGCAACTGCACACAGTGCGTGGCATCGAGCAACACCGGATGCGCTCCATACCCCTGCATGATGGGAATCGAACGCATATCCACCACAAGGTTCTGATATCCGAACGAATTGCCTCTGTCCGTGAGCCAGATTTCCTTGGCCCCGGCTTGGGTAAGCTTATCCACCACAAACGCCATCTCGTATGGAGACAAAAATTGCCCTTTCTTCACATTCACAACTCTACCGGAACGGGCCGCCTCAACCAACAGGTCCGTTTGCCGACAGAGGAAGGCAGGTATCTGTATTACATCACAGACCGATGCTACCTGTTCGATTTGGTCGGGCTGATGAACATCGGTGAGGGTCGCAAACCCGGTTCTGGATTTAACTTCTGCCAATATCTCAAGACCCGCCGACAACCCCGGACCCCTATCGCTCTTGAGCGATGTCCGGTTCGCCTTGTCAAAAGATCCCTTGAACACAAGATTCACCTCTGGATGCTCCGCACGCAGGAGGGAAAGCTCAGATGCCACCTCCATTGACAATGCCTTGCTCTCAAGCGAGCATGGTCCGGCAATCAGTAACAGTTTGTGTGGGTCGAATAACATGGATGTAATTGTGAATTCCTGGCAGTTCAGTTACTGGAAACTGAAGCATCCCGAAAAAATAGCCAAGCCGCAAATGGGGTATCATCCACTTGCGAACGACACCCCTCCAGCATCGCGAAATCCCAAGATCGGGTTCACCTGTCGTAAAACGACTCAGTTTCCGAATACGTAAACATATCGACCTTCCACAAATAGCCCGTTCTCAACAGCAGGAACAAACGGGGCTTGATGCAACGCATCCGAAACCGGTGCGACAAGCTCCTCCGGAATCCCGGGACCTGCGAAAATCGATACGCGGGACACCCGCCCCTCCACATCAACAAAAACAGTTGCCTCAAATCCGGTCACCCCAAACTCCTTAAGTTTGTCCGCCTTGAGTGGAGATCCGACCATGATGGGATCGCCTTTGCTTTTCGCATGCACGGCCAATTGAACAGCCCTAAGGTAGTGTAAACGGGCCTTCCAGGTCTGCGGATTGTCAGGATTAAAGGCATCCAACAAGACCTTCAACTGCCCAAGTATCTCGCGCACTTTTTCTTTGTTTTCAGGGGCTGCACGAATGATGGGAACGCCGTGGCGGTTGACGATCACCATCCCGGGAGCACGGTCCGGCCGAAAGCTTTCCAATCCACGTGCTTTTGACAAAGTGCCGAATTTCACAAAAGGCCAACCCAAATGCATCTCCTTCGCCATCCGATCATTCTCCGGGCCAATATGATCCATACCGATAAAAATGAACTCAAACAACGGCCCATAGGCCTTTTTTAATTCCCAGTATTGCTCGGAAGCTGCGCCCAACATCTCCCAGGATTTGCTGACTCCATGGGAAGCATAGAGCAAAACAAACAACTCCGGCTCGGGCTTCCCCTCCAATGAATAGGGCACAATCTGATCGTCCTTGAGATGAACCAATACATCATCCAGCCCTTTTGCCATAACGCTTCGGGACGTTACCCAATCCGAACCTACGGGAAGATTCAGGCAGCCACTGAAGAATCTCACGCAATCCTCGGGGCTGAGCTGATCCAACGGCAAACGCCTGCCGACAGTCTTGCCCGTTCTAAACAACGCAATCGGGCCAATCGCACCGGCAACCTCACCCTTGAAAGAGTTTCCCTGCAGATCCTTCCAACTCTGCTTTCCATCAGGCGCCTTTGCTTTCATTGCATCCAGCACCTCGACAGGAACCCCATCCAAACAAATCTGCCCGTGCCGGGCAGGTGCACCACTGTCGCCCCAAGCGACAGACTCACTCATTACAAACAACGATAGGGCCGCAAGAACGATGCAACCGCCAGGATACGCAGCAATCGACTTCATGGGATTATGGAGTTAGGGGTAAGCTTAATAAACCTGATGCATTCTACCCCACTCCACCATCCGCTGTCAATCCCCGGCGTCGTGTTCGAATATTCCAGATCACGCATTTGAATTGATCCCGTCGACTTCTTCTTCTACCCTGCGCCAGAGAGATGGACGATTCCCGAAATCCAAGTAGCCAGAGCAGTTGTCACCTCCTGATCGATTCCGATGGAAACATATGTGCGTGGGATGCTTCCGCTTCCTCCATCTTTGATGGATGGGATGGTCCCCATTCGGGGATGGCGATCAAGGGTGTCTTTCAACCATGGACTCCGGATGGTCCGGCACTTCCCGACATTCTTCTT
>JAPXRV010000053.1:0-22987 GCA_033813415.1 Opitutales bacterium
TCCCAGAGTGTGGCGTCGACTTGTTCAATGGAGGGATAGCCAAGTTGCCAATGCCCCTGGATGCCGAGAGCGTCGATCGGAACACCCTTTGCCAGAAGCTCACGGATGTGGGCCAGAATGCCCGCGCGTTTCGCCGGGTTCACCCAGCTGTAGTCATTGTAGACCAGCATGGCCGATGGATCCACTTCGCGGGCAGTGCGGAATGCGATTTCGATGAAATCACGACCGATGATCCTTGACCAGGGTGAGTCCCGCATAGTGCCATCGTCGTTGAAGGCCTCGTTGACTACGTCCCATGTCTGAATGCGACCTTTGTAGCGACCCATGACGGTTCGAATATGGTCCTGCATGCGTTCGATCATCACATCCCGCGATACATCGCGGCCAGACGCGTCTTTGAATGCGGACGCAGGAGTCTGGGAATGCCAAACGAGCACGTGGCCGTGCACCTGCATGCCGTTGCGTTCACCCCAGTTTACAAAGGAATCCGCCTTGCTGAAGTCATACCGGTTGATCGCCGGGTGCAGGCTTTCCCATTTGAGTTCATTCCCAGCTACGATGAGGCTACATTGACCCGTTACAATGTCGCTTAAAACAGGGTCTTCGTTGACAAAGACTCTTGAGTCCAGAGCGGCTCCGATGTGGAAGGCACTCCTATATCCGTTTTTCATCGAAAACGGAGCTCCGGCTATTGCCGCCGTGGGGAGGAACGATGCCGAAAGGATTGTAGCGATACAAGCTGCTGCAAATTTGAGGGGTGTCATAATATTAGAATCGTTAAGGAAGAAGGCGATGGATACAACACGATACGTCCGGATTTCCAGGAAAAACAGTGATTGATCGCTAATTTGGAAATGGGGTTTCCTAATTCAAGCCGGTAACTTTGTGTGGGATGATCTGTGACCGCTTCGCAACTTTCTTTGTGCCACCGCTTTTATTTAAGCCTCAGGTGTTATGGTATTTCCGGCTGTCCGGATCAGTGCGATCCTGATAGGTGTGGGCCGGTGGATGCGGACTGTTTGGAAAATGAGGCGGGAGCTCCGGAAATCTTGTTGACATGTGTTTGTCGATAATCTCTCTTGTGCCGAATTCTTATTGACACATAACAGTCAATAAATCCTGAAAACGAACAATTATCAGAATTACACGGTGAATAACGGAGTAGCATGGGGATGGGCACGGATGGGCGTGCTTGCGGGTGTTGTATTGCAGGGATGGGCGCATCCGGTGCAGGCACAGGAAGTGGAGGAGCTTGAGAGCTACAGTGTGTCGGCGAGTCGAGTGGCAGTGCCGATGGGGGCTGTGGGATCGTCGGTGACGCTATTGACCGAAGATGATCTGAGCCGGTTCATGGGCCCGATGGGAATTGATGCCGTCCGGCATGTTCCGGGTGTGTTCCTGCGCAACAGTGGAGGGATGGGTGCGGTTCCTGGCATCACGATGCGTGGGTTGCCGGTGGCGCCGATGGTGATGATCGACGGGGTTGAGGTAAACAATCCCGGGAATGGCGACGTGTTCAATTTCGGATACCTGCCCATGGCACAGATCGAGTCGATCGAAGTGTTGAGAGGTGCCCAGAGCGCTTTGTATGGGGCCAACGCATTGACCGGGGTGATCAGCATCACGACCCGCAAGGGCGAGGATCTCGGAGGAATGGGCCGGGTGGGTGCATCCTATGGATCCCACCAGACCATGCACGGATATGCGACGATTTCTGAAGCAACGGAGCGCTACAACGTATTCGTCAATGCGGCCTACTATGATGCGGAGGGCTTCTCGTCCCAGAACCCCGCTTGGGGTTCGGAATGGGCGGACGATGACCTGTATCGCAACCAGAGCCTGATGGGGAAATCCGAGATTATGCTGACGGACTATGCGGATCTGATCCTGATCGGGAACTACCTCAAGTCGAAGTCGGAGTATGATCCGGGTATTCCCGACCCGTGGACGGTTGCGCAGCGTGAGAACGTGTCGACGAGCGAGCAGGGAATCTTGAAATCGGAGCTGAGGTTGCGCCCAACGGAAGGGATTGAGAGCTCTATTGCCGTGGGATACCATCAGGTGAAGAACCGGGCGATCGACTCATTTGGAGACCGCAGAGATGAGTCGAAGCTTCTGAAACTTGACTGGATCAATGAGGTTCAGTTGACCGATGCATGGCGGTTGGTGGGGGGCGTGGAATGGAAGAGGGCCGAGGATCGTATGGGCGACTACTCAATGGAGACGAGTTCGGTGTATTTGGAAAACATCGTGGCCCCGGTTGAGTCGCTTCATCTTACCGCTGCAGCCCGTTATGATGACAACAGTGCTTATGGAAGTGAGACGACCTGGCGCGGATCCTTCTCATACGGGATCGTGGATACAGGGTTTCGTGTGAAAGGCAGCTACGGCGTTGCGTTTGATGCGCCGGAGATCGCTCAACTGTTTGGCACATGGGGAAACCCCGACCTGGTGCCGGAGGAAGGCCGGAGCTATGATGTGGGATTTGAGCACAGCCTCATGGACGGATGTCTGACGTGGGGTGTGACATGGTTCGATGTTCTGATGGAGGACCGGATCGAGTTCATGCGCTCGACTTACAGCTACGCGAATGTGGACTGGGCCAGCCGGGGCGTGGAAAGTTTTGTTCAGTGGAATTGCATGGATGACATGAGTGTGCGTGTGGCGTATTCCCACGCGGACGCCGAGCGGAAAAAGGTCGAAGACGATCTGTTATTTCACTCGCCCGAAAACCAGTTGAGCCTGTTGGTGGATAAGTCTTTTCTGAGTGAGGCATTGCATGTGGCCGTGAGCGCGTTGCATGTTGGAGACCGCGAGACATGGAGTGGCCCGACCGACTCGTATGTAACCGTTGATGTGGCCGCACGTTACCGGATCATGGACGGATTAGAGGTCTGGAGTCGGGTGGAAAACCTGTTCGATGAAGACTATGAGGAGATCTACGGGTATCGAACGGGTGGGTTCGGAATCTTCGGCGGCGTAGACATCGAGTTCTGAAAACCGGTGATTTTCTGCTGATGGGTGTGAGCGCGAGGAGGCGGATGCACGTATCCGAAGCCTCGCGCTCTTTGTTGTTTTGACCTTTGGGGCAAAACATGATCCACTGTTTACAGGTTATGATCCGCAACACCAGACAGCGAGAAGCCCTCATGCGGGTGATCCGGGAGTCCAGCCGACCGCTGACGCCCCCGGAGATTTATGAGTTGGCCCGGGTTCATTACCCGAAGTTGGGCCTGCGCACGGTTTATCGACATATCCGGGATCTGCTGGACAGCCGGGAGATAATGGGAATCGACTACCCGGGGCAGCCCGTGCGCTACGAAGTGGTGGACCATCGTGGGAGTCGGCCGCATATGATCTGCCGTGAATGCAGCAAGGTTTTTGACTTGCCCGTGGATGAGCCGGCCATCGTGTATCCCGAGTTGCGGGATTTTGTTATCGAAGGGCATGAGGTGATCTATTTCGGACGTTGCCGCGCTTGTGTGGACAGGGCACGCCGGGAGTCTTCGCGTCCTGAAGGTGATTCTGTGTGATCCGAGCTTCAGGGGAATTGCCGGCTCGCGGTGATCGCGTCCGAAACGATCAGGAAGCCTTTCCGGGAAAGTTTTGACTATTCAAATCGATAGCCGGCACCGTGGACGGTTTTGATGATCCCGGGTTGGTGTGGATCCGTCTCAATGCGCTTGCGTAACTGGGAGATGTGCTGATCCAGACTCCGGCTGTTGGGTTGGTAGTCGAGGCCCCATGCTGCGTCGAAGAGACTATCGCGATCGACCACCCGTCCCTGGTTTTGGAAGAGGTATTCCAGAATGGTGATGTCGCGCGGCCCCAGATCGATTGCGACTCCATTCCGATAGGCCCGCATTTCGTCGGGCACCACTTCGAGATCCTTCATGACGAAGCGGTAGGGCTTCGATTCCCGCTTGTTGTTGAGCATGCTCCGACGCAGCAGGGCCCGTATCCTTGCGAGAACCTCCTGTTTTCCGAATGGCTTGGTGATGTAGTCATCCGCACCAAGTTCCAAACCCACAACGGTATCGATTTCCTCGGATTTCGCTGTGATGAATATGATGGGCACCTGTGCATTCGCTCTGCGGATCTCGCGGCAGAGGTCAAAACCGCTTTTGCCTGGCATCATGACATCGAGGCAGATCAGGTCGGGATTTTGTTCCCGGAATGCTTCCATTCCTTGATTCCCGTCCGCCGCGAGCAAGGCCTGGAATCCTTCCCGCCTGATGATTTCGGCAAGGCCCTCCCGGGTGTAGGCATCATCTTCAACGATCAGAATCTTCATGGTGAGGTGAGGGTGAGGTGGAAATGGGCGCCGGATGCTTCCGGAAGCAAGATGAGGTCTCCGCCGTGGATGCGGGCGAGGTCGCGGGCAATGGATAATCCGATACCTGCGCCGCTGACGCCTTCGGTGATGCGATTCTCGAGGCGCACAAAAGGCTCGAATACCTTGCGGGCCTGTGCCCGTGGAATGCCGGGACCTCCATCGTGGACGCTCACGTGGAGGGTTTGCTGGTATTGATGCGCGGATATTCGAATGGGGGCTCCTGGAGCGTATTTCTCCGCATTGCTAAGGAGGTTTCCAATGATTTGGCAGAGCACATCGGGATCTAGAACCTGAGGTTGTTCCGCATCCAAGTCGGTGGATACTGTTAAGCCGCGGCGTTCGAGCCCGATGCGGTGAACCTCAACACACTGCAGGATGGTCCGGGACGGCACCACCTCGCGTGGATGCAGCTGCAGGGTTTGTTTTTGCTGACGTGCGAAGGTAAGAACGTTCTGGATCATCCGGTTCAGCTTGCCGCACTCTTCCTGGATGATGTTGAGGTGGGAGTGTGCCGGACCTTCTTCCACTTCGTCCTCCATGAGTTCGCTGTAAAGTTGGATATTCGTCAGTGGCGTTTTGAGTTCGTGCGACACCTGATTGACGAAACTCACCCGCTGACGGGCGAGCATGAATTCTCTGCGGGAATACCAGAAGAGGTAAGCTCCGATGAGGACCACACATCCCGCGGTTAACAGCAATCCGGCGATGAGGGTCAATGTCTGGGGGCGCAGCAGGGCGTGCCCCTGATCGGGCGATGGGCTGCGGATTTCGAGTTTCCACATCGCAAAGGGTGCGAGGAGTGGAATCTCGATCCGCATGACGTCTTCGTCATCGGTGGAAGTTAGCTTTCCCCATTGGTAAATCACCTCGCCGCCTTCGCTCACGAGGGCAAAGCTCTCTTCAGAGGGTTCTGCGTAATCGGATCTGAACTTGCTCAGGTTGACGGTTCGGGACTGGTCCGGCAGAAAGGAAATGATTTCTGCGAGGAGAGCTGATCGGTCGATCACTACTCCCGAGGTGGATCCGTCGGTGTTCCGGATCCAGTAGGCCCACTGGGGGCCGGGACCTTCATACCATGTTATCCAGCCGCTGTTTTGAAGCGGTGCGCCAATGGTGTCCGACCGTGGAAACATGAGCGGGATGTATTCGCGGAATTGACTCATGAATCGGGAATCCTCCTCAGTCAGGGTGTCCATGTGAGGATCTGGAAATGCCCATAGACCATCCCGCTTCACACGGAAAAGCCGAAGGGTGAACCGGTTTCTGTGCCGCATGGCGTCCCACTCGTCGGGCTGCGTTGACTGAAGTGCGGACAACCATGACTCGAGCTCATTCTCCAAACCGGTTTTCCATTGTTCCAGTTTCTCCACATGATCCAACAGTCTTTGCTGCTGGATCGTCCGGATTTGATCCGTGAAACGCTCCTGCTCACTGCGGATACTGATCCATCCGATCCATACCAGCAGCAGGATCGGCAGGATAACGATGAGCAGGAACGCCAGGATGAGGGTTTTTTTCAAGAGAGATGGGGTTGGAGGCTGCTGGTAGCCATTCAGGATTGGAAAGATCTACTATTTTTTGTAGCGGTTGGAAGAAGAAACGTTTTCCTGGCTTTTCTGCAGGTAGATCTGTTCCTCGCGGAGTTGCTTGCGGTTGCGGGCCCAGTTTGCATCGTCGTTGACGGACTCGGCATCTGAACGGTTGGCAGCGGCTCCCTTTACGACGGTTTCGGAGTCCACGTATTGAAGGGCCTGTTCATAGAGCGTCGTATTGGCCTCAAACTTCTTCCTGGCGAGTTCGATTTGTCCCTCATCCCTGAGTTTGATGGCCTCCTCGGTATTGATTGCGGCGAGCTGCACGGTGGCGGCTTCCACAACGGATGGCCGGATGGATCCGACTACCTTCTCCCGATCGGAGGTGCGGCTGATCGCAAGCTGCCGGGTATCCTTGAATGTTCGGCCCGATAGCGGGTCATAGTATTCCAGATCAACCTCGGTCCGTGCTTCTGTAAAACCCTTTTCGAGCAGGTTTTTGACCTCGATCAGGACGTATTTGTTCTGCCCCGCCGATACCTGATTCAGATAGACATCGGCTTGTTGTCCCCGGATCTCGCCTTCCTGTCCCAGTATGCGCAGAATTTTGAGGTCATCGCTGCAGCGGATGGTGAGGCGGATGCTTTTCGCATGTATGCCAAACAGCTCATTTAGCTCCTGCTCAAAGACCTGGGCCAGTTGCTCGGAATCCTCTACGAACAGATGGTTGCCGTCGCTGTTGTAGGCCAGTCGGGCCATCAGATCTTCATTATATCCATAGCCGATGCCCATCGTGGAGACCGACATGCCCTCTTTCATGAGCGAGCGCCCCAGCTGTCCGAGTTCACCCGGGGTACTGGGGCCGACGTTGGCCAGCCCGTCCGACAGTAGGATGATCCGGTTGATCCGGTTCTCTTCAGCGAATTTCCGGACTTCCGCGGCTCCCTTGCTCACCCCTGCGAAGAGGGCGGTGTTGCCGTCGCTCTCGATCTGACGAATCCTCCGGATGAGGCTTTCGCGGTCGGACACCTTGGTTGCTGGAATGAGGACCTGGACCGAGGAACTGTAGGTCACCACCGACACGATGTCTTCCGGTGACAATCTTTCAATGAAGAGGATGGCACTGTTCTTGGCGTCTTCGAGTTTTTGGCCCTGCATTGAACCGGATTTGTCGATGACCAGAGCGATGTTGAGCGGAACCCGTTGTTCGGAGGGCTTTTTCAATGCATCCAGGTCAACCTTCAGGTAGGTCACGTTGGATTCGTAGTCGGGTAAGTAGGCGCTTTCCGAGTCGATTCCCAGCTTTAGGGATTGGATGTCGCCAGCGAACACGGTGGATGCTCCTGCCACGCTGAGGGCGAGGAGTTGGCATGCGAGGGCATGGATGGATTGGAATGGATGTTTTTTCATATGGGTGACATGAGTTATTGTTACCCTGAATCTAGCGCATCCTGAAAGGAAATGGGTCAGGTCTCAGTAAGCACTTTGTAAGACTTTTGTCAGCCCCCGAATTTTCTTCTCCGGACTCTATAATCCCACGGCTGACGTTCGGCTGCGGCTTCAGCCACTCGACCAGGCTCATGATCAAGCCCGCCGTCTTCTTCAAAGTACGGGGATTAGGTTAGCCACAAAAGAACACATAGAACACATAGAGTAAGATGGGATTGTGGATTGGAGGAAGAAGAGCGCGAGCAGGGATGCTCCCGCTACCATGGGGATGTCGGTTGCCCCGGAGGCTGCGGCTGAAGCCGCAGCCCGCTACCATGGGATAGCCTGTTGCGGGTAGGGATGAGCGTCCCCGCTCATCCGCTGCAATGCGCTGCACTGCTGGTGGCGCGTGGGCCATAGAGGACGGCTGAAGCCACCCCCTCCGGAAGAGGGTTTTTGGATCGGATATTTCCTGCGTGTTGCACAAACGGACGAGGCCCGATGGATTGACCATCGAGCCTCGATTGGGTGCAGGGCCTGGATTTGAACCAGGGACCTTCAGGTTATGAGCCTGACGAGCTACCGGGCTGCTCCACCCTGCAACATATAAAGTGCTCGTTTATGGCTGGGTGTGAATGCGGGTGCAAGACAAAAGTTTCGCTGGATGGAGTTTTTTTTTGCCGGATCGAGGACAACAAAAAAGACCGCATTTCCGCGGCCTTATTCGGTAAACCCCTAGGACGGAGTTACGGGTTGGCAAGCAGTTTTCAGTCAGCTTTCGCTACTTCCACACTTTTCGTTGCCTTGTCGCAGCAGGGTTTGGCTTCCGATGCCGCTACGGCTTCCACCGCTGTTGCCTCAGCGGATTTTGTGCAAGGAGCGGAGGCGGCAGTTTCTGTCTTGGCCTTCTCCGGGCACTCCTTTTTTGTTTCGCAACATCCGGACTGCTTCTTTTTGTCAGCCGTCTTGCACGAATCGTCTTTTTTCGCATCGCAACAGGCGCTCTTTTCAGCTGCTTTTGCGTCTGCTGTTGGAGCCGGAAGGTCGGCCTTGGCTACTTCCACTACTGCTTCGGATGATTTGGATGGGCAGCAGGATTCTCCGGCTACCACAGGGGCTGCAATTGCAAGGGCTGCCAATACTGCTGAAAGTGCTGTGATTGTTCTGAACATGGTTTCTTTCGGTATTTGAATCTGGGTTGATATTCACAGTCCTTCCGGACTGTCCGTGATGATTACAGGGATACTCAGGTTCTGAAAGAACGCAAGGGAAAGGATAAGAAAAACTATCCGAGGCTATTGCGATGGCTTATGAATGGGTGCGCGGCATCGGCAGGATACTGGATGAAAATGCTCTTTCAAATGCTCCACTTAATTCCGATTTCGTAGGTGCGCGCCTGGAATTCGTAGTAGGATAGGCGGCGGTCATCTGTGTGGTGGATGTGATTATCCTCTTCGAGGATGTTTTTGATATTGAGGAACACCCGCCAGGAATCCGTGAGCTTGTGATCCATGGAGAGGTTCATCCAAACCTGTGGCGTGCGGTAGCGGTCGGCCCATTGGGAGTCATCAACGCTTTCAAGGCGTCCGGATGCATAGGTGGTGTGGATCTGTGCGTAGGTGGTTTCCGAATCGTAGGTAACAATGAGGGCGTATTGTTGCTCGGGACGATAGGGCACGGGAAGCTTATCTCCGGGGCGGTTGGGATACTCGGTTTCGGTCTCCTGAAAAGTGGCGGTGAGATTTACGGACACATGCTCGAGCCAATCGGCGAGGACGGCGAGGTTTTGCTTCAGGATGAATCTTAGCCCGGATTCGGTGGCCTCCGGTCCATTAGCGTTGCGGGACCGCTGAAATCCATCGAAGGGACCGGATGTCAGGAAAGTCTTCTCCCAGAATACGACGTCCTCGACATCTTTGTGAAAGAGCTCAAGCGAGAGTAGACTCGAGTCCGAGAGTCGATAGTCAACGGAAAGGTCGATATTGTCGTAGAGGGTGGGTTTGAGCTCCGGATTTCCCTCTTCAATCTCGCGTGCGTCGTAGTTGATCTTGCGATAGGGCACCACGGCTCCATACCAGGGACGCTGGATGGTTGCAGTCCATGAACCGATCAGCGTGATGTCCGGGGTTGCGAACCACCGCATGTGAAAGGATGGAAACCAGTTTGTGTAGCTGTTTTCCGAAGCGATTCCAACCGTGTCCCGGTAGCTTCCGTCCGGGTTGATATTCACCTCATGCGCTGAATAGGATAGCTCCGTTTGCTCCATTCGCAGGCCCATCAAGGTCCGCACAGGGCCTTTTGTGAGGTTCAGTAATAAATAGCTGGAGTATACATCTTCGTCGATGGTGTTGGAGGGGAGGTCGGACTCTTCTCTGGAGCGACGCAGATCGTAGGTGAATGACCCGGGAGAATCCGTGAACGTCGATCGGATGGTGTCTGTGGAGGCGAATCCTGAATAGTCATAGGATTTGTTGTAGACGCTTCCGAATGGCTTGGCGGAGGTCATGCCGTTAAGAGTGATATCCAGACTGCTATCCGGGTAGACCCGAACGTTTGCGAGCTGTTCGCGTGAGCGCAGGCGGGCTTTTGCCCCATATTTGACATAAATCGGGGTGTTGGCCCATTCGAAATCATGCTTGGCATTGAAAGAAAACAACCCACCTGAATTCGTTTCCTTCCAGCTACCGGTACTGCCCTCATCGTAGGAATAGGATGCGGGTTGATCTTGCGCGGAAGCTGGCTCAGAGAATGCAGGGTAGCGGGAATTTGAGAAATTGTAGAGCTCGGGGAAGCCCGAGCGTTCGAACTCCATGTAAATCCACTGAGGCTCATCGTAGAGGGATTTTTCGGCGGACAAGCGCAGGTCATACTGGTTTTGGCCGAGAGTCAGGAAGAGGCTCGCCTGGAGGGATTGTTCTGAGTAGATTGATTCCCAGCCCACGGAGCTTTTCTCCTGTCTCGAATGGGGAACCGATCCGGTCAGATATCCGGACGGTTCTACCGGAATCCCTTCGAAAAGGTGGGTGGTCGCAAACTCCATTTGGGATTGATCACTCTCAAAATGGTCCCCTTTTAGCGACAGGGTAAGGTTGTCAGACAGTTTGAAATCGGCGCTGGCATTGAGTCCCAGATTTTCCTGATTCGCCCGGATGACCCGATTAGAAAACAAGTCGGGAACGAGAGTATCGGTGTCGGGATCATCAGACGTTCTCCAATTGACCTGCAGCCGTTCCCTTTCGGCGGGGTTGGAATGCCGGTAGGCGCCCACGCTCACGCCCACCCAATTGAATGAGCGGCTGTAGTTCGCCGAGGCATAATGTCCCCATACTCCGGTTTGTTGAACATAGGTGCTCGATAACTGGGCATTGGCAGAGGGTGCCTCGAGATTGAAGATCGGATTGGAGCGCAGGTTGAGGGATCCGCCACGCGAATCCGCATCGAGATCAGGCGTGACCGCTTTCATGACCTCAAGGGAGGCGACTGCACTGGCAGAGAGTTGGGACAGTGACACATTGGACTTCTCGCCATCGATTGTGATATTGCTGAATATCAAGTCGGGCCTGCGTTGCACCGATTCGGCAACGTTGCTCTTCTTGACGATTTCCACGCCCTCGCGTTCGCTGACAATCGCTCCGCTTTCGATTGCGCTGCGTTCGACTGGCTCAGTTGGATGAGTGGCGTAGCCGTCGTCAATAATGTGAGCGGGATTCGCAATCGGATCAGCGGGATTCTGCATGCTGTAGGCCGGGTACACCGCGAGCAGCATCAAACCCGTCGCGGAACTGCATCGCATGATGGTCAGCAACAGGGGAAACAAACAGTATCCTTTCCAGAATGAAAGTGGAGCGCCTTTAAGCATGTCAGACAGAGAGACTCATACTATCGGCAAATGTCAGAGTCTTCTCTTTGCACACGGTTGTTTTACTCAATTCTAGCAATTGGAGTCGATATTCCGAGGCGTAATCCATTTTGCATAGGGTGTGCGTGAGTGTCCTGAAAGCCGGGATTAGCGGGTCTCTTCCCTATATTGCTGGGCCTGATTTCTATCTTGGGGTTTGACATTCCCTTGCGTAAACGCATTCGGTCTTATGGTTGCTCCTCCTATGTATCCACCCGCTATTGTAGTATTGGCCCATCAACGGGCTGAAAGCTTGCGCCGTCTGTTGAGTTCGTTGCTGCGCGGATCATACGGTGATCGCGATGTATCTTTGATCATCAGCGTCGATCATGGTGCGGATCCGGATGTGGAGAGTCTGGCCCGATCAATGGAATGGCCATTTGGGTCCCGGGAGGTGGTCATCCGCGAGGAGCGCTTGGGTCTGCGGGATCATGTGTATGCGTGTGCACGCCTGGCTGAGAGGGTCGGCAGTCTTATTATGCTCGAGGATGACCTGATGGTTGCCCCGGGATTCTACGATCTGGCCTGCCAAATGGTGGATGCGTACCATGCCGACAATCGTGTGGCGGCTATGGCGCTTTACCATCACGCCTTCAACGAGACCTCCAAAATGCGTTTCTCGCCTCTGTCGGACGGATCCGATGGGTATTTTCTCCAGGTAGCAGCATCCTGGGGACAGTGCTGGACTGCCAAGCAATGGGAGGGATTTGCCAAATGGAGTGCCAAGCAGACCCATGAGACTGTCGAGTCCAAGGGTATTCCATGGGATATGCGCAAATGGCCATGGAGTTCATGGAAGAAGTGGTTCACCGCCTATCTTGTGGATTCTGGCAGGTATGTGGCGTATCCACGCATTTCGACGACCACCAACTTTATGGAGCTTGGGGAGAATCATCATGAGACGGATGCGACCTACCAACGCGAGTTATTGGTGGGCTCCCGCCAGTGGAAACTGGCTCCCGTTGACGAATCATTCAGCCGATACGATTCGTATTGTGAAATCAAACCGGACGCTTTCATGGGTTTGGTTCCTGAGCTCGCGTCTTTTGACCTGACGGTGGATTTGTCGGGAATGAAACCCCTCGCCGAGATCCGCACTCGCCACCTTATAAGTCTGAAGACCTGCCGACATCCGATAGCGGTATATGGTCGCAGGCTTCGACCTGCAGAATTGAATGTCATCGCCGGTCTTGACGGTAAGGAGCTGTCTATAGGGAATACTCAGGATTTTGATGCGTTGCCGGACCGGCTATTGGATATTGATATCAACTACCATTACGGGGTGCCGGGCAAACTGCTTGGTCGCATGTTCCTTCAGCGTATCGAATGCAAACCCTTTGGAGCGTTGCTCCGGATGCTCTACAATGTGTTTCGCAAGTGGAGAAAAACGCCAATTTCCAATAACACCACTCACAATAACTGATGAAGATTCTTGTAGTATTCGGCACCCGTCCTGAGGCGATAAAGATGGCGCCTCTGGTGCATCGGTTGAAACAGGTTCCGGAGATTGAAACCAGCGTGTGCGTGACGGCTCAGCATCGCCAGATGCTTGATCAGGTCATCCGCCTTTTTGGTATTACGCCTGACCACGATTTGAATGTCATGAGAGCGAATCAGACGCTCGCTGGCTTGGCGAGTGGAATTATTGAAGGGATGGACCCCGTATTGCTCGAGAGTGCTCCCGATCTCATGCTTGTTCATGGAGATACTCTCACGACCTTTGCCTCCACACTGGCAGCCTTTTACCGGCACATCCCAGTGGGTCATGTTGAAGCCGGACTCCGTACTGGGAATCTTCAATCCCCATGGCCCGAAGAGGCAAACCGGGTTCTCACAGGGCGACTTGCAACCCTCCATTTTGCTCCGACTTCCAGCGCCCGGTCCAATCTTCTCGCAGAAGGAGTTGACGCATCGCGGGTATGGGTTACTGGCAATACGGTTATCGATGCCTTGATGTGGGTGAAATCCAAACTTGATAACGATCTTTCGATCCGGGAGTCCTTTGATAAGAGATTTGACTTTCTTTCGCCCGGTCGCCGTATGGTCCTCATAACAGGACATCGGCGCGAGAGCTTCGGCACGGGGTTTGATCGTATCTGCAAATCCATACGTCAAATGGCTGGTGAATATCCATCGGTAGACTGGGTATATCCTGTGCATCTCAATCCAAATGTCCGCGAGCCCGTTACCCGAATACTTGGGAATATTTCAAATGTGCACCTGATCGATCCATTGGACTACTTGCCCTTTGTATACTTGATGGATCGATCCACCCTGATTCTTACAGATTCCGGTGGGGTTCAGGAGGAGGCCCCTTCGCTTGGCAAGCCCGTTCTAGTGATGCGCGACACCACAGAACGTCCCGAGGCGGTGGAGGCGGGCACGGTCCGTTTGGTCGGCAGTGACTCTGCCTGTATCATCGCCGGGCTGCGCGATCTTCTCGACAACCGCGATTCCTATCTCGCCATGACCCGCGCCCACAATCCCTACGGAGACGGGAAAGCCTGCGAACGCATTGTCGACGCCTGTATCCGGTGGATTCATTGAGTACATTGCGTGAATCTTTTCATCTCACGCTGGCGTATTCATGGGTAAATCGTATGGTACAAATAAACAGGAGGCGAATGATGAAAACGATGTTGATTTGGATGGCCGCTGTAATGGCCGGTGGTATCGCGACTGCAGGTAACCTGACGGTTGAGTGGGTTGAGCCGGAGAAGTTCCGGGATGCATCTCAGGATGCCTACAACAGTGAGTCGGGCCGGAATCGTGTGCTGAAGAGCCTGGAGAAATACTTCGTGAGTGAGGCTGCCAGGTTTTTTCCGGAAACGGTGTCTGTTGAGATGGCCGTAACGGAGGTGGATCTCGCCGGAATGATCTATCCCGTGCCCGACATGGACAGGATCCGGGTGATCAAGCAAATCCATCCCGCGCGGATTCACTTTTCATATCGGATTGTGGACGCGAATGGAGCGGTGATCTCCGAAGGCGAGGAAAAGTTGAGCGATCGCGCGCCGGATAGTAATATGCGGGCCCGCATGCTTTCCAACTATGAGGAGCATCCTTACGTGAAAGCACTGGTGTCCGATTGGATGAGGGATAAGGCCAGAGAGTTGGCAAAGGATCCCGAAACAGTCGCGGGTTGATTCTCAGGCCCCGCAGTAGAGGTCATGAAGCAGGGCGATGATGCGTTGCACATCGTCCTGCGCGATACTGTAGTAGACGGTCTGTTTGTCTTTGCGCGTCTCTACCAGCCCTACGAGGCGCAGTCGGGCGAGGTGCTGCGAGAGCGCCGACTGGCTCAGGGGTAAGCGCTGGAGTAGCTCGGTGACCGATAATTCCTTGTCGTTCACCAAATGACACAGAATCTGAAGCCGCTGAGGGTTGCTGATGGCACTCAGGGTCTGGGCGGCACGTGTGATCCCCTTTTTGTCCGGATCGGTGTCGGATGAAGATTTTTGAAATACGTGGCTTGACATGGCGTTGTTTTCTCTCAATACATTAGAAAGTGCTAACATAATAAAGTAATCAAAAACCTAATACAACTTTTCCATCAAGTCAAAATCCAATCCTATGAATATCGAACGTGCCATTATGCTCTTCGCCGGATCCGTTATCCTGATCAGCCTGTTGCTGGCTCACTTTGTGAGTCCATACTGGCTTTGGCTCACGGCTTTTGCCGGCGTCAACATGATCCAATCGGCATTCACCGGTTTCTGTCTTCCTTCGCTTGTGATGCGAAAGATGGGGATGAAGGGTGGATGTACGTTTGACCGCGGAGCTTCCTCCTCTTAACTTTGGATAGTCATTCCTCTATTTTTCCGTTTTGCGGAAACGCTTAGCTCACCCGACCCGCCATGATTCGACTGATTCCACTCCTCTCCGTTTTTGCTATATCTTTGCCTGGCTTCGCCGCCGTTCCACTTGATTTGCCACAGGCGATCGAGATGGCTCTGGCGAATAATCCGGATGTGCGGATCGCCGCCGGGCAAGTGGCGGCTTCGGAGGCTCTGCTGGAACAGTCGAAAGCGGCTTTCCGACCCCAGATCGGCTTGCAGTCATCCTACACCCGGACGAACATGCCGATGCAGGCATTCGGGGCTATCCTGAACCAGAGTGCGTTTCATCCAGGGGTCGATTTCAATAACCCGGGCGAAGTGGATAACCTCAATGTAACGGGCTCGGTGCGCTACCGCCTCTACAATGGGGGGCAATCCAAGGCAGGCGTGGAGGCCTCGAAGGAAGTGCGGGATGCTACCGGATACCAGGCCGAGGCGGTTCGACGCCAGATCGTTTTTGCCGTGGAGCGTGCATGGCACCAGATCATGCAGTCCCGGGAGCTGGCTGCGAGCCAGGCTTCGGCAGTCGCTGCGATGGAGGGCAACCTTCGGGTTGCCCAATTGCAGTATGATGCGGGAAAGTTCCTCAAAACGGAGGTGTTGAATCTTGAGGTGCAGTTGGCCCGTGCGATGGAGAATAAGCTTCAGGCAGACTCGCAGGCGGAGTTGGCCTGCGAAGCCCTTTTCAACCTGCTCGGAGTGTCCGGAGGCGAGAAGGGACAGTGGACCGGACGTCTTCCAGACCCGGCATCGCTTCCCGATCGTGAGCCAGCACAAGGAGAGCGCCCCGAGATTCTCGCGGCCAAGGCCGCGCTGGCCGCAGCCGAACACAACCTCAGCCGGGTAAAGGGAGGGCATCTCCCGACTGTTGATGCGTTTGCCAGCCTGCAATATGATCAGGGTTTTGAGATGGATGCCGGTGGCGATAGTTGGATGGCCGGAGTGGTGCTGAACCTTCCAATTTACGATGCGGGTGTGACCCGGAATCGTGTGAAGGAAGCGGAGGCTCATCTGCGGGTGGCCCAGGAGCGCCTGCGCAAGGCGGAGCTGGGTATCGGACTGGAGGTCCGTTCCGCCCGGATCGCATGGAGCAATGCGCGGGAGACCTTGGTCGTAACCGATAAAATGGTGGAGCAGGCTGAGGAAAGTGCCAACTTGAGCCGTCAACGCTTTGAAAACGGAGTGATCCTTTCTTCGGAGTTGATTGACGTGGAGAACCGGCTGACCGAAGCGCGGATGCGGCGGGCGCTGGCGATCACCCAGTTGCAGATTGCCTGGGCCGACCTGAAAAGGGCACTAGGAACCCCGCAATGATTCGCGTCGTACCGGCTTGTTCATTCCGATCCATTTCCTCCTGCGATTCGAAACCTCTCAACTGAACCATTTATGAAAAAGACCCTTCTCTTCACTGCCATTTCCTTGACAGCGTTGTCCTTCATCCTGAGCGGATGCGGTGGCGGCGATCCGCACGCCTCGCACGCGGTTTCGCTTCCTCCCGCACAAGTCGAAACCGGCCTTGTCGAAACCGGAATGCTCTCCCGGCACACGCCGGTAACGGGCACGCTCCGGGCCCGTGAGCGGGCTTCGCTTGCGCCGAAGGTCACCGGCGAAATCGTGGAGATGCCGGTGATCCTCGGACAGGCTGTTGCCAAGGGGGATCTGCTGGCCAAGGTTTCGGCAATGGAGATTGCCTCCAAGCTTCAGCAGGCACAGGCAGGCTATGACAAAGCCCGGCGCGACCTCCAGCGCGAGGAGGGACTCTTTAAGTCCGGCGCCAGCACCCAGGAGCTCGTCAATGACCTGAGCGACCAGCTCCGGATGGCGAAGGCTGCCGCCGAAGAAGCGGAGACCATGCTTTCCTATACCGAAATCCGTGCGCCGTTTGATGGCGTGATCACGCGCAAGTGGATGAACGAGGGCGACCTCGCGACTCCGGGACGGCCATTGGTGGACATTGACAACCTTGGGAGTCTCCGGATAGAGGCGGATGTTCCCGAAGCCTTGGGTTCCCGTCTTCAGGTTGGCTTGCAGATGGAGGTGGAGATCCCGTCCGCCGGTTTGCGGATGAAAGGAGAAATCGAGGAGATCGCACCCGCCGCTGATCCACAGTCCCGTACGTTTCCGGTGAAGATGACAATCCGTCAGGAGCCTGCCCTCCGCTCCGGGCAATTTGCGCGGGTATTGGTTCCCAATGATCCGGTCGAGGCGGTGTGGGTTCCCGGAAGTGCATTGAGCCGGTGGGGCCAGATCGAGCGGGTTTTCCTCGTGGAAGAGGGTAAGCTCCGCATGCGGATCGTCAAGACCGGCTCGGTTATCGACGGGAAGGTGGAAGTCCTTTCGGGTTTGCGTGGGGGTGAGATCATGGTGCTCAAGCCGGATCATACCCTCCGCGACGGACAGCCGGTCGGAAACAGCTGATAAGCGCCAACCCATCGAAACTCGGAGATACCGGATATGAGTCAGGACAATACACAGGAGAATGGCGCTCGGCGTTATGGTTTTGCGGGGCGCTTGGCCTCGGTGTTCATCGATTCGCGATTGACCCCTATTGTGATCATCGCATCGATCCTCATGGGGCTTTTCTCGGTCATGATGTTGCCGCGCGAGGAGGAACCCCAGATCAAGGTTCCGATGGTGGATGTGATGGTGCGCATGCCGGGGGCATCCGCCAAGGAGGTGCAGCGGCGGGTCACGGCTCCCATGGAAAACTGCTCTGGGAGATCGCGGGAGTGGAATACGTCTATTCGACCTCGATGACCGGCGCATCGATGGTGATCGTGCGTTTTGAGGTGGGGTCCAGTCTTGAGGATAGCCTCATCAAGCTGAATCAGAAATTGCAGACCAATTTTGACCGGATTCCTCACGGGGTTTCGATGCCCCTGATCAAGCCCCACACCATCGATGACGTGCCCATCATGGCGCTCACTCTCCATGGTGAAAACTACGACCATTACACCTTGCGCCGCGTGGCCACGTTGTTGGAAGACCAGATCAAGCGGGTGGATGAGGTGGCCGAGACCCGTGTCATCGGTGGCACCCGCCGCCAGGTGAGGGTGCAACTCGATCCGGCCCGCCTTTCATCCCGGGGTTTGAGCCCGACCGAGTTGATCCCGGCCTTGACGGAGGCCAATCAGCAGGCGTTCCCGGGCTTGTTGACGGCGCAGGATCAGACGGTGCTGGTGCAGACCGGACGGTTTTTCAGTGATGCGGAAGAAGTCGGTGACACGGTCGTCGGGGTCTATGCTGGAAAACCGGTTTTCCTGCGTGATGTGGCGGATATTGTGGATGGAGCGGAGGAAGCACAGGACTATGTGCTGTTTGGCGATGCGGATTCCATCGAGCCGGCGGTTACAATCTCGGTTGCCAAACGTCCGGGCGCGAATGCGGTTTGGGTGGTTGACAGCATCCGCGAGAAAGTGGACGAGCTCAAGGGTTCGCTCATTCCCAATGACATGGAGGTGACCGTTACCCGCGACTATGGGGAGACCGCCGCCGAGAAGTCAAATGAGCTGCTCCTTCACATGGGGATCGCGGTTTTCGGGGTGGCGTTGCTGATCCTTTTCTTCTTGGGATGGCGCGAGTCCATCGTAGTGATGCTGGCCATTCCCTCGACGTTGGCTCTCACACTTCTGGTATTCTATTTGTATGGCTACACGCTGAACCGCATCACGCTGTTCGCCCTGATTTTCTCAATCGGGATTCTGGTGGACGATGCGATCGTAGTTGTTGAGAATATCGTGCGCCATGTGCGGTTGCCGGGGGCCTCAAAAAAACCTTTGGTAAAGGTGGCGCTGGATGCGGTAGACGAGGTTGGTAATCCTACGGTCCTGGCGACTTGGGCCGTAATTGCCGCGATTCTGCCGATGGCCTTCGTCGGCGGGTTGATGGGCCCTTACATGCGGCCGATCCCGGTCGGGGCATCCGCCGCGATGGTGTTCTCGATGTTGATTGCCTTCACGATCACGCCATGGGCGGCCATGAAGGTGCTCAAGCGGCGTTTTATGTGCGAGGCTGAGCTTCCGGAAGCCGAGCGTTCGGCGCTCGAGCTCGAGCATGCTCCGGATGATTGGTTCACCCGCCTATATCACAGGATCATGGATCCGTTGCTTGCGCATGCATCCTGGCGTTGGATCTTTCTGGCATCCATTACCTTGTTGCTGCTCGGATCAATGAGCCTTGTGGGCCTGGGATGGGTGAAGTTGAAGATGCTGCCGTTCGACAACAAGAGCGAGTTTCAGATCATCATCAATTCCCCGGAGGGAACTTCACTTGAGACGACCGCAGCGGTGGCCCGCGAAATCGCCGAAGCGATCAAGGTCGAGCCTGAGGTGGATAATTATCAGGTATACGCGGGTGCGGCTTCACCTTTCAACTTTAACCGCTTGGTGCGCCACTATTTCGCCCGTAGCGGACCCTATGTGGCGGACGTGCAGGTGAATCTCCTGCCCAAGCACCACCGGAAGGCTCAGAGCCACGACATCGCCAAGCGGATCCGCCCACGGGTTGCCGAGATCGCCCGCAAACATGGAGTGGCCGCTGCTGTGGCCGAAGTGCCTCCCGGTCCTCCGGTTCTCCAGACCATCGTGGCCGAAATCTATGGGCCGGATGATGCATCCCGTTTGGCTTTGGCGACGCGGGTAAAGGAGATCCTCGAGTCGACTCCCGATGTGGTGGATGTGGATTGGTATGTCGAGGACCTGCAGCGCAAGGATCACTTCGTGATTGATGAGGAGAAGGCGGCTATCAATGGAATCACCAAAGGAACGATCTCCCGCTTGCTATCCATGGCGGTTTCCGGGATGTCGGTTGATCTGCTCCACCAGCCGGAGGAGCAGGAGGACGTCAATATCGTGCTGGAGTTTCCGCGGGCCTTGCGTTCACACGCGGAGGATTTGCTCAACATCGAGCTTCGGTCGGAACGCAATCCGGAGGCACCACTGGTTCCACTTCGCGAACTCGTCACGATTGAGGAGGGCCAGAGCGAACGGAGCATTTACCACAAGAATCTGAAACCGGTGGTCTATGTGACGGCGGATGTTTCGGGAGCGACCGAGAGCCCGGCCTATGCGCTGTTCGACATCAACAATGAGATCGCCAAGCTCAAGGCGACCGATTTCGGGGGTAGTGGGGACGGCATCAAGCTGTTCCACCTGAATCAGCCGTTCTCCGAGAATGAGCCGAGCATTAAGTGGGATGGCGAATGGCACATTACGCTTGAGGTGTTCCGTGATCTCGGCCTGGCCTTTGCGATTGTGCTGATCCTGATCTACATGTTGATGGTGGGTTGGTTCAAGGACTACATCACCCCATTGGTGGTCATGGCAGCTATACCTTTTTCCCTGATCGGGATCCTACCCGCCCACGGGATGTTCGGTGCGTTTTTCACCGCCACATCGATGATCGGGTTCATGGCCGGCGCGGGTATTGTGGTGCGCAATTCCATCATCCTGGTGGATTTCATCGAGTTGCGCATGGAGCACGGTCTGAAGCTTGCGGAAGCGGTGGTGGAGGCCGGAGCGATCCGCTTCCGTCCGATGCTGCTCACCGCTCTTGCGGTGGTGGTCGGAGCGGCGGTTATTCTGGCGGATCCGATTTTCCAGGGGCTTGCGATCAGTCTCATGTTCGGCGAAATCGCATCCTTGCTGATCAGCCGCATGGCTGTGCCGGTGATCTATTACATGGTCAACCGCAAGCATCACCCCTGATTCCCGGACCGGGGATCAATGAATGGTGGGCCTTAGGCTCCGGTTTTCAGAAATTGGGACCGGAGCGGATGCGAGGGGTCGAATCATGATTGGCGGTTTGGAGGAGATTGTGACGGAGCTATCATGAGTTTGGACCTCCAACCTCAGGGGTCTGTTGCCTTGCTGGTTTCGTGATTGAATCCGATCCGTGGCGGGGATGTTTGGTCTTGCCTGAAATGGGTGTCGGGTTGATACTATACAGGCGTGTCAGCGTTCCGTGGGGCCTTGCCGCCAGAATTCTCGTAAGCGGGCCTGACCCTTGTGCTCATGGAATCACAGTCATTGCATATCGAGAAGGTGCTGGTTCCGACATGGGATGTCGGAGTGGATAGACGCATCCGTTTTTCCGCCCTGCTTGGGATGATGCAAGATGCGGCTTACCATCACGCCACTGCGCTGGGAGTGGGTTACGAACAGTTGCTGAAAATCGATCGCACATGGGTGCTCTCGCGCCTCGAGTTTCAGATCTGTGGTCCACTTCCTTGTTGGGAGGAGTCCATCCGGATCGAAACCTGGCCGAGGAAACTCGACCGGATTCAAGCCTACCGCGACTTCCGGATTTCGCTGCTTGGATCCGCTGCACCCTTCCTTAAGGCGAGCAGTTCCTGGTTTCTAGTCGATACCATCACCCGTCGCCCGGCCAAACCCCATGAGGCCTTTCAGCGGATGCAGGTTCGCCCTGTGGAGGCCATCGGTCCGGATTCCCCCTCGCGGGTTGCTTCGCTGGAGACTCCCTTTGAAGTATGTGTGCGGCGCGCCTATTGCAGTGATCTGGACCCCAACGGGCATGTGAATAACACCCGCTATTTCGACTGGATCGTCGATGCCCTTTCCATGCACCTCGGCGGGTTCCCCTCTGTCTCCTCGATCTCAATTCACGTCCAGAAAGAAATTCAACTCCTCGGCGAAGTTCACATCCGGGTGGAATCCATCGCGGATAGTACCTTCCATGTCGACGGCATCTCCACCAGCGGCGTCCATTTCGTCTCCAAAGTGGAAATCGATCGCCCATAAGCCGGAACAATAACGCCTGTGAAGAGTGGAAGGGAAGAGGCGGCTCACCGGGGACGGTTCGCCCTACCATGGGTATGGGCCTGTTTCGGGTAGGGATGAGCCTCCCCGCTTATCCGCGTGGGTACAGGGGCTTGCTGGCGCATCGACAACAGAAAATGGCTGAAGCCACCCACTCCGGAAGAGTGTTATTAGGGGAGGATAGCATGGGGCATGGAATAAGAGAGTCTCTGAGAGGCTGATCCGTGGGAAATGGGTCCGAAATATACTGCGGGTTTCGGCAGGATTTTTTTGGGAACGATGGTCGGATGGAAATGACGGAATTTGTTGCGATAAACATCCAAGTGGGAATAACTCGCGGCCGCACGTTCGACGATGCATTCCATTGAAAACTACTCCGAGGACTTACACAAGGGACTTCCACTTCAAAATCTTGGGCTCTTTGAGCGATTCCACAGCCCCTTAGCTCAGCGGTTAGTTCCGGGCGGAATCGAGAACCGTTTGCCTGATGAGGCAAACGCAACAGGGGGCCGGTCACCTGCTCGTATTTCTGAATTGCAAGGAGCGGAAAAACCACCTTTGGTGACAATACTCGAAGTGGGCCCTTAGCTCAGCGGTTAGAGCAGGGGACTCATAATCCCTTGGTCCGGGGTTCGAATCCCCGAGGGCCCACCAATTCGCAATCAAGGACTTACGAAACGTTAGGGGGATAGTATGAAAAAGTCACTGCCCTTAAGCTGCCCTTAAAAATTGTGAGACCGCCCCTTTTTAGCGCATGGCGACGGGTTACGAGCGAGCCACGCCCGCGCCTCCTCGAGGGTCGCCGTTCCTCCTGGCATGATGAAGCCGCGCTTGCGCATCGCGTAGACGAATTTCGTGGAACGCCTCAGCTCGAAGGCGAGTTCGGACACACAAAGAAGCTTGCTCATCGGATGCGGAAAGTAAGCCCCCGGTGGCAGTCGAATCCACCGGGGGCAATCACCTTAATCTACCGTCAACACCGCAGTGCAGACGATTATGGAAATAAGCCCACGGTGGCAGCGAATCCACCGTGGGAACATATCATGAACTATCAAAACTCCGGGTTTCCCCGGAGAAACTAAATCATCGTCAGAAATCACTTTGAATCCTATGGCTTTGCCCGCGCACCGTCTTGATGATGTGACGCTTGCCTTCGGTCGATTCCCACGCCTTACGGA
>JAPXRV010000054.1:0-22958 GCA_033813415.1 Opitutales bacterium
AACAGGGAGAAGTCCTTTGGAATGACCCAACTATCCAAGAGCTCAGAAACTGGCGCTCCGCTGGCGAATCCAGAATCTCGACCATCAAGCAGAGACAACACCTCAGACGCCTGCGCCGCTCTTCGAGGTCTGCTGTTGAGGCGGAAATCATCAGCAAGATCTTTGCCTATAACCTCTGCACCTACCAACGAAGACTCCTATCCCGATTACGCAAAGCAGCCTGACTTGACCTCATTTCATGAACTAACAGTCCCGCTGGCTGTACCCTGCTCCCGATCGACTCCATAATCACCCCGCCGAGCACTCTCTCAGCTCGCAAAATGCTCCAATTGCTCCCGGTTTTATCAATATACCCGTATTAATCCCGCCAAATCCATCCCCAAAAACTCATAAAAAGACTTTTCGAGTGTGATCTCGCTAGGGTTATGGGCTTTCTTTCCTCTGCGGCTGCTTCTTGATTCTTGGCAGCAGTTTTCCTTCCTGCAATTACATCAGCCGCGCCATGGTTTCATTCAGTCATCCAGCCTTCGATAGCCGCAAAACCGGTCTTTTTGCGGCCTTTCTGCTTGTTCTATCCGTTTCAACTGTGCCTCTTCACGCGACTACGTGGCAAGCCGTGGCACCATCCGAGCCACCGGTTTGTAACCCGCTGAAAGGATTCGTGCCCTACTCTGAGGAATACAGCACCTTCCCCTACAGCCTCGAGTATGAGCCCATTCCGGTCAAAGCCGTCCAAACCGGCTACAACACATTCAATTGGAATGCGTTGGAAGAAGTCCTCGATACAATTTCAGGCAGAGGGCACCAGGCGCTCATCCAATTCTATTACGATAGTCCCGACGACCCCTCCGGCATTCCATCCTTTCTCAGTCACGTTCCCGTCCGGCACTACACCGACTACGAAAACGGAACCCACGCCACCAGCGTATCTCCCGACTACGAACATGCCGACCTGAAAACCTCTATGTTTAACTTTATCGCTGCTTTCGGAGCGCGTTACGATGGAGATCCCCGCATTGGATTCATTGAGCTTGGACTGCTTGGGTTCTGGGGTGAATGGCACACCTACCCATGGGAAGGAGAAGAGGAATGCTTCCCCGACTGGATGCCGACTATCACCACCCAAAACCAGGTTCTGGCCGCCTACGACAATGCATTTGACACCACCCGTCTGCTGGTGCGCGAGCCCCGGGGAAATAGTCCGGACCACGATTTCGGCTATCACGACGATTCATTCGTCTACTACACTTACGATGATGTTCCGCCAGAGGTTGAATGGTATTTCCAGCCACGCATGGTCGCAGCCGGAGAGAGCGAAAAATGGAAATCCTGTCCCATGGGGGGAGAACTGAGACCCGAACTGCAAGGATCACTTTTCGAAACCGATGGATGTTCCTATGCGGATCCTGAAGGTGGCGGCACTCAAACATGGAATCGGTCCGTCGAACTCAACCACGCATCCTGGATCATGGTCGACGAAGCATTCTACCCCGGATACTCCGGATCTGAAAAAACACGCGCATTGGAAGCTTCGAGAATACTTGGCTATGCACTCCGGATTGACTCCTGGGCCAGCGAGGAGGTTCTGGAATCGGGGAAAAACCGCTTCACAGTAAAGATCCAGAACATCGGGGTAGCGCCCTTCTACTACAAATGGGACCTTGAACTTGGCCTCTTTCAATCCAACACCCTTTGTCAAACTCTCACCACAGACTGGGACATCCGAACAGTAATTGATGGCACGCTGATCACCTTCGCGCATGAAGCAAACCTCGATGGACTGGGTTCCGGTGACTACACCCTTGCCATACGCCTGAAAAACCCGCTGCAAAATGGGGGCCCCGTGATCTTCGCCAATTCCAACCTCAATCCACCCGCGCCGGACTGGCAAGTTCTCGGCACCTACCACAAACCCGACTCAAACTCGGCCCCGGTCTTGACCGGCATCGAAAACCGATCGATCCCAGTTGGACAAGCCCTTCAGTTTCAGATTTCAGCAACCGACGCGGATGGAGACACCCCTACCTTTTCCGCCAGCGGGACCAATCGTTAAGGTTGAAAGTCGGACTATCAGGGCTACTGAATTCCAGCGACAGTGTATATCGGAACCCCTCGTTCCAGTAAGGCAGATCCCTTGACTCCGATCTGGAGAGATAATGCTGTTGCGACTGAGTCGGGAGCGCTCAGGAACGCTTCACGCGATCGGTATGGCGGATGTCCTCGGCTTGATAGAGGAAGACTATCTCTTCGGCGATATTGGTGGCGTGATCGCCAATGCGCTCAAGTGCTTTGGAGATGAAAATGAGCTCAATCAGGCTTCCAGCCTTTGTAGGGTCTCCCATGATCCGATCCGAGAAAAGAGTGTGGTGCTCCCGGTGAATCTCGTCGATAGCTTTGTCACGCATGGGGATGCCGGCAGCACGGGGAGCGTCCTGATCGATCAGGCAACGCACCGCATCCCTTACCTGAGCAAGCACAAGCGCACACATTTCCTTGATCCGGCCGGTATCACCGAAACGGGACTCCCCGACCAACCGCATCACGCGCTTGGCTATACCTGTGGCCTCATCCCCGATCCGCTCGAGTTCATGGCTGGCTTTCATCGCCACCATTACCAACCGCACATCCGACGCCACGGGCGCACGCAGCGAGATGTAGCGTGTGGCCTCAGCATCAATCCGGATCTCAAGCTCATCGAGCTGGTCATCGTCACGGATCACGCGCTCGGCGGTATCCATGTCAAAGGATTCAAGCGCCTGAATCGTGTTGGACACACTTTCGATCGCAAGTGTGGCCATAAGGAGAAGGTGGTCGCGCAACTCCTGAAGCTCCGCGTGGTAAAATCGTTTCTGAATGTTCTGGGTCATAGGTGGACGGGGACTATCGGTAATGGGCCTTGGCACTTTATTATCCCTTGTGTAATCACCCGAAACGCCCGGATACGTAGGCTTCGGTCTGAGGGTTGGATGGATTCATGAAAACCTTCTGGGTTTCGTCGTATTCCACCAGGCGCCCGAGATAGAAGAACGCAGTACGATCCGATACACGGGCTGCCTGCTGCATGTTGTGGGTGACGATCACGATCGTGTAGGACGCTTTCAGCTCATGGATGAGCTCCTCAATCTTGCCCGTGGCAATTGGATCCAGGGCCGAACACGGCTCATCCATCAGGAGAATCTCCGGACGATTGGCAATCGCACGCGCGATGCAAAGCCGCTGCATCTGTCCACCGGAGAGGCTGAATGCGCTTTCATGCAAGCGGTCTTTGACCTCTCCCCAAAGTGCGGCGCCCCGCAGGCTCCGCTCAACTGTATCGTCGAGTTCAGACTTCTTCTTACGGCCAGCCACCCGCAGGCTGTAGATCACGTTTTCGTAGATTGATTTCGGGAACGGATTGGATTTCTGAAACACCATGCCGATCCGCTTCCTCAAGGAAATCACTTCAAGATAAGGATCATAAATGCTGTGGCCATTTATCTGGATGTCGCCTTCATGCCTCACTCCATCGATCAGGTCATTCATCCGGTTGATGTTGCGCAACAACGTGGACTTACCACATCCCGATGGCCCGATAAACGCCGTCACCTGCCGCTCGGGGATATCCATATTGAGGTCAAACAAAACCTGTGCGGTCTGGTTGTAGAAAAAGTTGAAGTTGCTGACCCGGATGTAGTCCATCCGGAGGGAAGGATCGGGGTTCGGGTTGGTCGCACTGCGTTCGAGCACCCCCGACAAGGGATTGGTAACACGATCCCGTGTTTCAGCTTTTGCAGTAGGTTCGGGCATGGGCGCGGTCATAATCATATGGGAAAGAATCCTGTTGAATGGCAAGACTTCAGAATGCACTGGCCATGTATTTGCGTTTGAGGTGATTCCGGATCAGAATCGCTCCGAGGTTCAGCACCACCACAAGCAGAATCAGCACCAGGGTGGTGGCAAAAACCATCGGCATCGCAGCTTCGGAGTCCGGAGACTGGAATCCAAGGTCGTAGATATGGAATCCAAGGTGCATGAACTTTCGCTCAAGGTGGATAAACGGAAAAATACTGTCCACCGGAAGGCTTGGCGCCAAGGCCACCACCCCCACGAGAATCAACGGAGCCACCTCGCCGGCTCCACGCGCCATCGCGAGAATCAAACCCGTCAGAATCCCAGGTGCAGACGCCGGCAAAACGAGCGTCTGGATAGTCTGCCATTTGGACGCTCCGCAAGCCAACGCCCCCTGACGCACCCCCCGTGAAACCGCAGCCAATGCTTCTTCGGTGGATACAATTACCACCGGCACCGTCATTAGAGCCAAGGTCAGAGATGCCCACAATACGCCGCCGGTTCCAAAAGTCGGGACCCCAAGTTCCACATTTCTCGGGAAGAATATGCGGTCGATGTTGCCACCCATGAAATACACAAAGAACCCGAGTCCGAAGATGCCAAACACAATCGACGGAACACCGGCCAGGTTATTAACCGCGATCCGGACGGCCCGCACAAAGGGTCCTTGCTTGGCATACTCGCGAAGGTAGATCGCGGCCAACACGCCAAATGGTGTCACCGCCAAACTCATCAGGAGGGTCATCACAACTGTGCCGAATATCGAGGGAAAAATCCCGCCTTCGGTGTTCGCCTCACGCGGATAGGCGATCAGGAATTCCTTCACATGGTGGAGGAACTGGCCGATCTTTTTGAAGACGCTCATCCGGTTCGGCCAGAAATGGTGAACAAATTCGCCCATCGCCTGGCTCCGTTCCTCGCCTGTCGCAAGCCGGAACAACAAACGATGATCACTCTGTTGTTCCCTTAAAGCGAGCGCCTGAGCTGCAAGCGGATCATAGGCGGTCTGAAGTTCGCGTATCCTCTCCCTCACACGCTTGAGGTCCTGCTCTTGAGTGGCGGTAAGTGTCTTCTGGCGCGCAAGGTATCGCTCATCCAACTGCAGTTCACGCATGCGGTGGTTGATCTTGCCGATCTTACCCTTCTCGATCCGGGTAATCGCGGCCCGACGCTTATTGACCTCGGACAAAAGGTCCCGGAAGCGACCTGGGAAAGCCGGATCGGAGGCATCGACCCGCGTACCGTCCTTCATCTCGAGAGCGATCGGATAGACCAGTGCATTTCCCCACTCCATCCGTTCAATATTGAGAATTGCGTCCGGATAATCGACGGCCTCAATATCCCCTGCATTGAAGTAGACATACGATACTCCGAAATAGTTCCGGTTGCCCACAAAAAGCTGCTTCTCCATCCGCACAGTTGGATCGGGATTGCTGAGCTTCTCAGGACTCAGGTTCCGCGCATCGATCGCCTGCTGCTTCGTGATCACCCCCACCACATTTGAGCTGCCCCGGAAAGTCGGGGCACCTTCCTTCAAGCGGATCTCCGCAACCGGTTTCGGCCAGAACACGGCAACCCCGCGCCATACAATAAACCCCAGCAAACCAACAATCATGAGAAGCCCAACGGCCAATCCCATGGCCGTGAACCAGACAAATGTCTCACCGGGTGGGCGATCTTTCTGGGATGATGTAAACATATTCGGTCAATATTGATGCTTGAAATACGATCCACATGGGAGAACCCGCGGTATCATTCCACGGCGCGGTAGCGCTCGCGCAGTTTCTGCCGGAGGATCTCGGCAACGGTATTCACCATGAAGGTCATCAGGAAAAGCAGCAGGGCACTGAGGAAAAGCGTGCGATACAGGGTCCCGAGGTAGGGAGCTTCAGGCAACTCGACTGCGATATTGGCAGACAGCGTCCGCATACCCGTGAAGGGGTTGAACTCCGTGACCGGCACATTTCCGGTCGCCATGACCACGATCATGGTCTCACCAACTGCTCGCCCCAGACCAATCATCAGAGCCGAGAAAATACCGGCCGATGCCGTCGGAACCACTACCCGCATCGTGGTCTGCCACCGGCTCGCCCCGAGGGCCAACGACCCGGACCGGAAGGCATCCGGCACATTCGTGAGTGCGTCCTCCGAGATTGTGAAGATAATAGGGATAACCGCGAAGCCCATCACAAATCCGACCACGAATGCATTGCGCTGCTCAAAAGGCAGTCCTGTGAACTCAGGAAACCACAGCCGGAAGTCAGCCGTCTGCATCCCTGTGTGGGGATCCGTCACCACAAAGAAAGTGCGCTCAATCACCGGCCCGAGTTCCCATCCCAACCAGGTAAAGGACAACACCACCGGGATCACCAACAGGAATTCATATCCGGGCTTGATCGCCAGCCGGTACCGGTTTGGCAGCCGCCCCCAGGCCCAACCCATGGTAAAGGAGGATAACGTCATGCCGGTGACCGCGAACACCACGGATGGAACCGAGTTGCTGACAATCGGGGCAAGCCACAAGGCAGCCAGAAAACCCAGCACCACCGACGGCAACGAAGCCATGATCTCCATCGTGGGCTTCACAAAACGTTTGAAGGAGGGAAGCAGAAACTGCGACGTGTAAACCGCGCCAAGCAAAGCGATCGGCACAGCAAACATCAGGGCATAGACTGTCCCTTTCAGTGTCCCCATGATCAGCGGGACCAACGACAGCTTTTTCTCGAAATCATCCCGGCCTCCGGTCGATTGCCACTCGTAGGACGGAGCCGCCTGCCCTTCATACTGAATCTTGCCAAAATACGTTTTCCATCCGGCCACGGGATGCTTGTCGTCCAACTGGTATGTATGAAGCTTGTGATCGGTGGACAAAAACGCCAAGCGGTCGTAGCGCGGACCGATGATCGCATCCTTGATGCTGAAAGGGAGCACTCCTTCCCATCGGATAACCTCGGTAGTCATGTAGCGAAGGGAGGCGAAGTCACCCCTGCCCGTGAGGAAAGCCTTGTTGCGGAGACTCGGCGCGTAATACGCGGCACCTCCTGCCGGCAAGGCGGGAAAGGTTTTGGTCTGCCCCCACACCCGCATGTCGGTCGCCGCATCCCGGTAGAGGCTCCACACCCGCATCTCCCCACTCACCGCGGTGAACACGATCGACACATCGCCCAGAACATAATGCATGGAAGCGATCCGCGGATCAGGAAGATCCTCGAATGGGCGGAACCTTTGGCGCACATCAAACGCACCTTTCACAAAAGGGATGTAGCAAACCGAACCATCGGCATTGCCCACCACAACCGCATCGGCCTCCCAGTTGACGAGTACATCCTGAGGCTCGCCGTTCAACAAATGGGTCAGGTCATAGGTGGCATCCTCCTTGAGAGGACCCATCCCGAAAAGGGTGCGGGACTGAGAAAGCGTCGCTGCATGAAGCTCCGTGCGGCCATCCACCTCTTGAACAGCAGCCACAAGCTTACGTGTTCCGGTGTCGCTGGCGGAAGCATCCCCATAGGCCAGATGGGTGACGGCATATCCCGGCCGTCCAATCGGGAAAAGTGGGGTACCCTGCACCTCGGATGTCACCAGCCTGCCACCGTCGTCGGGGTAGCTCACACCATACACGATTTTGACCACTTTAAACTGGCCGTCTGCGGTTCCGATGAGCAGCTCATAGCCGCGCTCATTGTATTCCAGGACCGACACCTTGGTATCCGGAGGCAGTCCCGGATCCATCCCGAACCAACCGCGGTGTCCGGGCTGATCGGATGCCCGCGCATCCAAAAAGAAAAGTTCTGCCGAAGAAGATACAAAAAACGGAAGCTCCCCATACTCGTCGATCCCGAACACAGCGATATCATCTGTTGGGATGTCATACACCGCTTCCTCAGCCACGGATGCCCCGCGAAACAATGGGATCACCTGAATCCCGATGAATACAAAAATGAGAAATACGGCGGCAATGATCGCGAAACCTCCACCCTTGATGAAGTGGGTCATAAACCGGTCCAGCATGAGCGTCGGCCTGGCCACCCGGAAACGTTCCGGGATCTCTGGAGTGGATGTCGTCGACATGGAAGTGAGGAAGTGGTCTTTACTCAATAAATTGGCGGGGTATCCGGTCCATCTGGAGATACCCCGCCGATTTCCTTAAGGATCCAGCCCATAAGGGCAGCATCCGGATGATGTTATCAGGTTATTTGAGAGCGTCAACAGATGCCGTGGCGGCAGCGGCCGGCAAAGGATAGAAACCATCCTTCACGACCACTTCCTGCCCCTGCTTCGAATTGATGTATCTGAGGAACTCGAAGGTCAAGGAATCCATCGCTTCGCGCGGATTCTTGTTCACGTAGATGTAGAGGAACCTTGCCAGCGGATACTCACCGGTCAGGCAGTTCTCCGCAGTGGGTTCGGCCAAAGCATCGCCTTTTTTCAAAGACAAGGGCAACGCACGCACCCCCGAGGTCAGGTAGCCGATTCCGGAGTAGCCGATACCGAAACGGTCAGCCGCAATGGATTGCACAACCGTCGATGAACCCGGTTGTTCCTGATAACGCGAACCATCGAAGTCCCCGCCACCCAGTGCCACATTCTTGAAGAACCCGTAGGTGCCGCTGACCGAATTACGTCCATACAGCGAGAAGGGACGGTTATTCCAGTCACCGCTCAATCCGGCTTCTCCCCAGGTCTTGATCGGAGAGTGTCCGAGCTTGTAGGTGCTCGAGAAGATCGCATCCACCTCCGGAAGGGAAAGGCCCTTGATCGGGTTATCCCTGTGCACAAAAACCGCCAAAGCGTCGATCGCCACCTTCACTTCAGTCGGGCGGTATCCATACTTTGCCTCAAACGTATCCATTTCGCCACCGGTCATAGCGCGGCTCATGGGTCCGAGTTGCGCGGTGCCTTCGATGAGAGCGGCTGGAGCAGTGGAGGAGCCCGCGCCCTGCACCTGAATGTTCACATTCGGATAGATCGCCCGGAAACCTTCAGCCCACAAGAGCATCATGTTGTTGAGCGTATCCGATCCGATCGAGTTGAGGTTCCCGGAGATCCCGGAGACCGGCTTGTATTCGGGAAGGTCAGCATCGACCTGAACCTGCGCAAATACGGCTGTCGAGGCAAACAGGGCTGCCAAGGCGATTGATACCTGTGTCTTTTTCATATGGTTTATTGGATGATGAAGTCAGATGTTCGAAAAGGACTAGAACTGCATGCGCACCCCGGTCAGGAAAGTGACCACTGAGCCTTCCATATCAGCGTCGTTCGCATTCTCTGCGAATTCAACTCCAGCCATGAACTTCAGGTTGTCACCCTGGATGTAGTAGTTGGCGCCCACGTAGACTGCGGTATACTCATTTCCGGAACCATAAAGGTTGTTCACCCGGTCCGCGTAGCGGTTGTGTCCAAGGGATACGCCTTCATCACCATCGATAACCTCGTAGCGGAGAACCGCCTGCAGCTTCTTCGGAATGAAGTAATAGGAAGGCATCACATAGAATCCCTTCACGCTGCGCTCAGCGTAGTCTTCAGCCCAGTCATACTCCACGCTAACGTTGAAAGCATCATATCCCCATGCGGTGCTCAGCGAATATGCATCCTGGAACCTGTAGTATCCGATATCCTTGTCGCTGTGCAGGTAGTCCGCGCGGACCGACCCCTTGAGACCCTCTGCGATTTTGTCGCTGAGGTCATAGCTGATACTCGCATTGAAAAGGTAGCTGTCCAGATTCTTGGCCATGCGGTCAGTATCCACACTGGTTCCATTGAAAATACCGGCATAGTAGCTGAATCCGTTCGAGCTTCCGCTGAAACGCAGACCGAGGGGTTTGCCACCATTCATAATACCGGTGAGCCTGCTGCGCTCAATCGTGAGGATGCTTGCCGATGAGGTGTTTTCCTCATATCCGAACTGCGGCTTATCCTTACCGAACGTGATCACCGCCTCAGGGCTGGTGGAATACGAAAGCAGAGCGGAATCCAGGTCCACCTTCGACACCGCATTCATCTCCACCTGGAAAGTGAAGGGCTCATAGAGCTTTCCCTGCACGCCCAAACGAATACGCCGCGCTTCAAAAGTGCTGTAGTTATTGGCTTCCTTGCCGGTGTTTGAATTGTCACCGGAAGCATAGGCAAACTGGCCCTGGATACGGCCACGGATCTTGAGCTGGCTGATAGTCGGCTTGTTCGGCGTAACCGTCACCGCCGATTTCTTCGCAATTTCAGCAGCCTCTTCCTTTGTCAGCGTTCCCTTTGCCACCAACGCGTCCAGCAAAGCTTTATCCGTGGCATTCAATGAAGCCGCGGAGACAGCGACGCTTGCCAAAGCGATACCAAGCATCCTTAAGGTTTTGAGTTTCATTCTGTGTGCTTATCTAGTTTGTTGATCTATCCGATTGAACGGTGCCCCGGCTTACAGATCCGGATTCCCGTTCTTGTATGCACACCTTATACAGCTTTCGTATGGCGTTTTAATGGCTTCCGTGTGACGATTGTGTGACAACCCGCACCAAACCACCACCGATTGGCAGCTCCATCCCACAGCCTCTCACCGCTGAGCCGCGATCTAAGACACACCCGCTCCCTCGGCCCGATCAGCCCCATCACGATGGCGTTGCTCTGAGGCCTCGCCACAGACTTTCGTGGAAGAAGAGTGGTTAACCACGAAATACGCGAAAAACACGAAAAGAGGAACATTTTAGCCACAAGATCACAAAAGAAAGAAGAGTTTCATCCGCAGATGGCACAGATTTTCGCAGATTAGTGGAAAATGGGCCTCGACTTCTAAGCATCGGCTATTGGTTATCGCCTATTGCCTATTCTTTGTCAGGGCTTTGCCCCTTTCTTCCTTGGCGGCTTTGCGTCTTGAGTGCAGACGCTGCATGCAGCGTCAAACGGGCGTGAGAGCCTGTTCTTCAATCCTGTAAACCCTGTCCAAAAAGAAAAGAAGAACAGACAGGATGAACAAGATGGGTTTTAACATCGCTCGCCTAGCTCGCTATAAGCCCTTCGGGCCACATACGTTTTGCTTCCGCAAAACAGTTTGACCGTTTTCTGCATTATCTGATAATGGTATTGACCATTTTCCGATACACACTAATCTGGTACCCATGAAGACAACACCGAGGCTGTATGATAATATCCTCGCCTCCCACCTCGCGGAATTCCGTCAGATGGCTTTTGTCAGCGGGCCAAGACAAACGGGAAAAACGACATCCTGCCGCCAATGCGCAAGCCATTACCTGAGCTGGGACATTCTTGAAGACCAACGGGTTATCCTGAAAGGACCAGCGTCCCTGGCTGATAGACTCGAACTGAACCGCCCACGATCCAATCGACCCATCGTGGTTCTTGACGAACTCCATAAATACTCGAAATGGAAGAGCTTCCTCAAGGGTTTCTTTGACGGATATGGAGACAAGATCCAGATTCTCGTCACAGGAAGTTCCCGCCTTGATATCTATCGAAAAGGCGGGGACAGTCTTATGGGGCGGTATTTCCTATACCGGATGCATCCATTTTCCGTCGGAGAGATTGCCCGCACCGAAGGGAGGAACACTCCTATCGCAAAGGCGCTTGAAATAGGCGCATCGGACTGGGAAGCACTATGGACATTCGGAGGGTTTCCAGAGCCTTTCCTGAACAGGAACGCGCGGTTCAGCCAACGCTGGCAATCCCTTAGAATGCAGCAATTTACCAAAGAGGACCTAAGGGAGATGACACAGGTGCAGGAACTTGGCTCGATTGAGGTTCTGGCACACATATTGGCGGAACGATCCGGGCACCAGCTCATCTTGAGCTCCCTCGCCAATGAAACCAATGTATCGGTAGATACCATCAGTAGATGGCTGACACTGTTTGAGCATATGCACTATGGTTTCCGACTCCGACCTTGGTTCAAAGATGTTGCCAACTCGCTCCGGAAAGAACCCAAATGGTTCCTTAGGGACTGGTCGGCTATTGCCGATCCAGGACAACGTGCAGAAACCTTCGTTGCATGTCACCTTCTCAAGGCGGTGGAAGGTTGGACGGATCTGGGACTGGGCCAATTTGAACTAAGCTACATCCGGACCAAACAGAAAAAGGAGGTGGATTTCCTGGTGATCCGGGATCGAAAACCCTGGTTTCTCGTTGAAGTGAAGAAAGCAAATACGGTCATCAGCTCCGCTCTGACAGCCTTTCATAGACAACTCAAAACCGCCCACGCATTTCAAGTTGTATTGAATCTACCCTTTGAATCCATCGACTGCTTCGAACACACAGATCCGGTTGTGGTTCCGGCAAAAACCTTCCTCAGCCAACTGCTCTGACCCCATAGCTCTGCAGCCATCCGGTACACAATCGGATGAGAAGGGAGGCGGATCCCAAAACGAGCGGGAGCATCCCTGCTCGCGCCTTGGGATCCCATCTTCCTGAGGAAATACTACATCGATAGTCTCACGCCCGTTCGACGCTGCATGCAGCGTCTTCACTCAAGACGCCCGCTTGCGTACAAGACGCCAAGAAAAGCCAATTCTCTTTCCCTCGTGCTCTTGGGCTCTCCGTGGTTAAGGGTCTTCAATCCCCCTTCCTTGGCGGCTTTGCGGCTTTGCGTGAGACAAATCCTCTTCAATCGTGTAGATCCTGTTAATCCTGTCCAAAAACCTGAATTCGGCAGGATCGGCGTTTAATCTCCATCCATCGTGTATCCATCCCCCTTTCGCGAGTTTGGTGTCGTTCGTGGTTCCATCTCATATCCCCTCTTCCTTCGTTTCCTCGGCGATCTTCGTGGTTGATCATCTTCTCTTCAAACCTGCTGCCCGAGCTTGCGAAGGGCATCGTGGTCCACCCAGCGGATCTTAGTGAGCCCACCGGGCGAACGTTGTTCATCATAGAGTGTTCAACATCGCTCAAACAGCCACGGGTCCCACACCACCCTGCGCAGGAGTCCGGGATGGCCGCTCAATCTTGGTTGCTTCCAATTCTACGAAGGCTAAAGGCCCCTCTCAATTTTCATTATCACATACCCCTTATTCCTTTTCCTGACTCCGGCCAACCAAGGCCATGGTGGACAAAACCAGGCAGAGACCGAGGATTCCCAATGACCACTTGTTGAGGGATCCACCTCCGGATCCTGCGGATGCGGCGGATGCCACAGAGTACTCCGGTTCTTTGACAATCACCCGTCCTCTCATGTAAGGATGAGGGGTGCACAGGTAGTCCCATGTGTATTCGAAGGGTTCAAAGACATGGGAGAAAGACTCTCCATGGGCCAGCAGCGGCCCCGTGAATCCCTCCGCATCGTCGGGGGTATTCATGGCTGCGGCATTGTGGATACCGGCATACTCACCGGCCAGGTAAGTGAACACATCTTCGTTTGTCCATGTGACCTTTGTTCCCGGAGCAACCTGAATCACCTTCGGATGAAAGGAGTTTCCGATGATCGATACCTTCACTTCTTTAACCTCAGGACCGTATACAACCGGTTCATCCGCTGGACTGGTCCCGATATGGAAGGGCGACACGATGCGTTGGGCCTTTGCGGCGTACTCCTTCATTTCCTCCTCGGTGTAGGTCGGACCATCCGCGAGGATTACCGGTTCAGTCTTGGCGTTCCGGTCCGCGACCATCAGGCCAATGGCCCCACGACTCGTGGAACCCACCGCATGGGACAGCATGGTGTATGCACCTTCGTCCGGCGGGATTCTGAACTCGATCACCCATGAATCGGTGGGGCCGGCGGTGACGGATTGGCCACCCGGCATCCTGGCAGCCGGATTGCCCTGCCAATAGACGTAGTCCCAGATGATTCCCACGATGTGAAAGGTCGACAACAAGTTCGGCCCGATATTCAGGAAATACATCCGGACGTAGTCACCGGGGCGCACCATGATCGGGTTTTCCACATACTGGAACAGACGCCCATTGAAGGCCACATATGAAGGCTTGGATTCGATCGCATCTTTTCCCGATGCATAGATTTCGTGCTGGATCATGTAGAGCTCCAGATCCGGGGCACGTCCCAAATCCTTCTCGAGCTGAAACTTCTCCGATTTCGGCTTCACGACCATCATGCCGTATTGCCCGAAGAGCACATGCATCGGAATGGCATGTCCACCGGGCGCACAATGGTACATGTAGACGCCAGGAGTGGCCGCGCGGAACACCACCCGTCCGGTTTTCCCCGGATCGATCTTGCCCAGATACTTCGAGGTCTGGGTGTAGGCCGGATGAATCGATGCCCCATGGGGAATTGTCCCCTTGTTCACGACCTTGAACTCAACGATATCACCCTCCTCCATGATGAAAGTCGGCGCGGGCACCTTTCCGTTGGTGAGGAACCCGTCATACACGACACCGTTTCCGATGTAGGTCATGCCTTCGTGGAGGTCGATTGAGAAGCGCTTGTCGATCATCTCATCCGGAATCGACTGGGGAACATACGAAGTAGTGGGAATCCCGAGGGAATAGTCCCGCTCGATAATCTCGATAAAGTCCTCCCCTTCGAAATACTCCGGCATCACTCCTCCGGACTGCACCCACGGCCCCGGGATGATTCCTGCCCGTGGCGCTGCAGACTGGGCCACGCCATTTGCGGATTCTGTCGGCACCACCGCTCTCGAAGGACCAGTCACTTCAGGCGTTTCCGGTTTCTCCAGGGTGGCCGGAGTCGCAGAATCCTCCGGATTGGCCCCAATCCCCGTGGTCTGCGCAATAATCTCCACCAGATGAGGTGAACCCAACCCGCCCAGATTCAGGTTCCGCTGACGTTCCATCGCGGCTTTCATGTCGCGGCCGGCCGGGGTGTCGGCCCGTTCATCGGCCACCTCCTGAGCAAACGCCACATTACACGCATCGCAACCATGCAAGGCGTCCCCCGCCGACAGCAAAACCGCGATCCATAGGGCGAAACCCACGGCACCTGATCCCCACACACGGGACCGGATTGAAACCGTGCGATGTGTCGATTGATGAAATGTTTGTCCTCTCATAAATATCCTCTTTTTTTGGGGGGTGGAATTCAGTTCTTCGCGGACAACTTGTCCGGATCTCCAAATGCGCGGCTCGAAACTGCAAGCAAAGGGAGGGCACGGCCGATTCCGATCATGTACCAACCCAACGCCACCATCATCATGAGCGCCGCAACCCGCACTCCGGTGGGATCACCCATAAACAATGCGGCAGCTACATTTGCAGAGCCCACAATAGTCAGCAGCGAGACCACTTTCGAGATGCTCCGGGTGCCCAGCCCGACCTGCTTCAGTCTACGCGCCCAGAACATATCCTGCTGATCCGATAACAACGGAACAATCCGGGGTCCGAGACCAAGGATCGCCAAAGTGAATGGCCCGAATACGGCCGCCATGGTCAAAACCCGCACCACCTCAGCCGGAGGGAAAGCCCACTGCCCACCCGAAAACCGGTGTCCCGTCACGATGATCAGGACAATCCCGCTGCCAATCGCAAACCCGATACCGGCCGCCCAAAGCCCGGCATCCAACGGACGTTCCGATGCGACCAGCATCCGCACCAGATCCAGAACCACCGCAACGGTTCCGATCAGGAATGGAATCCCGGCGATGATATGACTATGCTCAAAGGATCCAATGTAAGCCGGGAACAGAAGGAAGAGACCGGTATTCATCATCACGAAGCCAAACCAGGACCGCAGGCCCGGACGCTCCTTCGTATCGGCCAGCCAAGGAATAAGTTTCAGGCTCAAGCCAAGCAAACCCATCCATCCAAAGCCACCAACCACGTATGGCAGCAGCAAATGCAAGAGACCCAGACCTGATTCGCTTGCGGGAATCATCAGCCGGCCCGACCGCATCATCCACGCGCATAGACCCGCCATCAGGAGCCAGAATAGACTTGCATGAAGCATGAGGTCGGAAGGATCCCACCGGTTCACCCTGCAAGCCGCCAACAGGAGATTGCCAGCACACAGCGCCCCACCCGCAAAAGTCAGGAGCAGACCCAGATCCACATCCTGAGGCAATCCCCTCAACGCTCCTGTTCCCATCCAATAGCAACCCGTTACATGGAGCAGCAGGTGGACCACGATTGCGCCGCGGCTGAATACCCCGCTCTTCATGACGGCGGGAAAAAGCGAGTACGCGGCAAGGCATACGATCGAGCCCAGCCATCCGGGAATCAGGAGAACCGCAACATACATCCCGGATCCGGACCAGAATCCCGTCAGAATCACCTCAGGTTCGCGGAGCATTTGGGTGAGAGCCAGCCACAGACAACCCATACCCACCACTAGAAACACCCACAGAAAGACACGGTGCGATTCCGGTCCTTGGACACCCAGCCCGTTGCGGTTCTCCCGGATATCCTCCAATGGCTGAACGCTCTCAAATCGGGGTATGCTTTGCTCAGATCCAGCTTCCATACCCTTAACATCGCACGGATTGCGTCTCAACTCCTTGATCCGGATCAAGGGAACTGCAAAGAATCCCGCCCCAAGACCAAATACTCCCACGGTCATCCAAGTGGCAGCGAACAACAGCCCCTCGTTCCAATACCGCGGAACTCCAAACCCCATCATCGCACCGGCATCCGGCAACAACAGGAGCATTTGCTGCATTGCAAACCCGCCCAAAGCAACCTTTCCCGACGCCATCACCCAACGGTTCATCCCGATCCAGCCTCGCATCAAACCCTCCGCCAACAACATCGGGGTAACCCCTCCCAACAGCACAAGGTGAAGGTAGAACAGCACCGCAAAGCGGCTGCTCTCCGCATACCCGGAAAGCCAAGGAAACACCGTTATCACCTGCAGAAGCACCTTGAGGCTCAGGCTGATCCACGCCACCCATAGGAAAGGCTTCACCCCCTTAACAGACGACCGGAACCAGCGCTTCAACCCGCGACTCAATAGAACCCAGCCCGCCAACTGCGCCCACGCGCCCACCCCAGCGATCCTGTAAACCCATGCATCCGGACGCATCCACAGCACAGAATGCGCATACCCGCCCACACATCCGACAACCATCCCGATCAACGCCCACCGCATCTGGAGTCCGGGCAAATATCCCGATTTGCTTGCCCGCTCCACCGCCAAGGCAATGAGCATAAATAGAAACCATCCGTTGTATTGAAAATGGAGGTAGAAGTAGATCGCGTTCCGATACCACGCGCTGTCCCCCAACCCCGCTGCCTTGATTGGGCCGAGAGCCAGCGGACCCAAGGCCGACAACATCATGAAGCACAACGCGAGCTTCATCCACAATCCAGCGGCAGACCCGACACGGTTGTCCATCATGAGCCGGATCGCATACACAAATCCCGCGACCAAATGCAGCGTCGACACCACGATGCTGAGCACCCCATAGCCTTCCATCGGAAACGACACCACCATTACCGCCATCGGCACTTGCGTCACCCAAAACAGCCACCGGAAAAACCGCCGGTCCGGCTCTTTTGCAAATGCGGCCACTCCAAACACGAACAAGGCATTGAATACCCAACCCAAAAAGCCCGTGTGGGAGTGCCCGTGAAGCATGTTTCCATAGTTCAGCCCCGGGATCGGCCACACCATATGCCACCGCATCATCCACCCCATCAGCGCCGTGACACACAGGAACAACCACGCCACCACCAAAGCGGATCTCCCCCAGCCGATTTGGGACGCCTCCTCACTCGACCCATAGCGAGCGCTATCGTCTACCTGATCCGCCTGTCCATTCTGTTCGGTTCTGTGTCCCATCCGGTTTGGTCTCCCGACCACAACCTAACCGATTCCTCATCCCGTTTCCTTGATCTGCATCAACCCAATCCGCATTCCAACGATTGTCGCGCCTTTCGCATTGCCCAACGCCCGCATCATCTCCAAGCTCATGCAAGTGAAAAACACCCCACCTCATACCCATCCCATTTGCATTTGAATAGAAAACAACCCGGTCATCTTCCAACCTCTATCCTATGAATCTCCAAAGCCTTGTCGTTGTTCTGTTGCGCCTGTTGACGCTGGATTTCCTCTTGCGGATCGCCCTCCAGATCGTTCCGCAAGTGTTCCAACCTTACATTGATTCAACTCTGGTCCTTTTGCTGCTTGCTGGCGCGATTGCGGCCGCAATACTGCTCTGGGTCAAGGCACTGCCGATTGCCCGTTTCGTGACCCGCGGAGTTCCTCATGACCTATCGTTCGGCACAATGGCTTTGGTGGATTGCTATTCCATCGCATTCATTGCGATTGGGCTATTCTATGGTGTCAGTCACTTACCTCAGGTCCTGAACTGGACCCACTTTTTCCTCAAGTCAGCAGCATCCGCAAGTTCCACAATCGGACAAGAATACAGTGGCTACGATGTATCACAGGCCTTCATCCCTTTCATTGTCGGAATCATACTATTCGTGAAAGGTCGCAGCTGGGCGGCGACACTGGCACGCCGCCATAACAAGTGCACACAACCTAGCCATGCAAGTGACGCAACCCATGAAGGCTGAAAGCTGGCTTGTGACCACCCGGGATGCTGAGTGCGACAAGGGAAACCCTTCGGGACTCCAGGTAGCCAATCTTGTTGCAGCCATTTCCCGTCGATCGAACACGGGTTATTCCACCAAGTGATAATCCGTCTCCCGCCCAAAGACGTTCAGAATGAAGCTCAAGCCAAAGCGTCTCCTCGCACTGTTCTTAACGGTCATAGCAGTGAGTGTGTTGATCATCTATGTTCGCTGGAGGCCAGCCAATCGATTTGAATCACAGGTGTCCCTCCCTGGAGAATTGCGAATCGTCACATGGAATGTTGGATACTTTGCTCTAGCCACGAACAAGAACATGAAAGACCTCGACATCACTGCGGTCTCCGACCTCCTATCAGAGATCTCCGCCAATGTAATTATTCTTCAAGAACTCGGCACCACCGGACAAGCCGGGGAGATCGCACGCCATCTCGGACCTGATTGGAACACCCATTCCGCACAGACAGGCCACGGGGCTCAAGTTGTCTCAATCATCACATCCCTGCCGATCAACCGAAAGGACACCTTTGAATGCGGAGGACGTATGGTTGTTGGGACATCGCTAACATATCCGGAAAGCAAACAGGTCTATGTGATCGGAATTCACGCACCCCATCCGGGAAGGGGCATCCAACAGAACAAGGACAGCATCCTATGCGCATTCGAACATGGACTGGGTGCGCGGGATGGGATCAAGATCATTGCCGGGGATTTCAACATCAATTTCGACTCAGACGGAGGGAATCCCTTTCATCAGGACATACTGAAGAACTTCGGCGATTCCACGGTGGGCATCGGTGAAACCTACTACGCCCACACCAGAATCGACCATATCTTCCACAGCCCCAAAACACTGAAGATTGTGGAGAATAAGTCCGGATTGGTCGACATCAGCCCACGGTTCGCAGGAGTCCCAGAGGTCAGGGATCACCGTCCCATCGTGGTCACTTACGATCTCAAATGACTAAAACGCAACGCAATCTCTACTGCCTGCGGCCCGAGCGTCTCAACGCATCATCCGACTCTTCAACCTTCATCCTAGTCCATCATCTATTGAAACCCGGTCATCCTTTGCGCACGTAAGGTCGTTTCCGATCGGGAAACATCTCCCGGCAAAGGGCACAGCGCATACGGTCGCATCCGCGGGAGGCACACACCTCGCGTCCATACATGATGATCTGAAGGTGGAGTTTGGCCCATGTCTCGACGGGATAAAGGGCCTTCAGGTCGCGCTCAGTCTGTATCACACTCGATCCACTGCTCAGGCCCCACACCTCGGCAAGCCGATGGATATGGGTGTCGACTGGAAATGCTGCCACACCAAAGGCCTGCACCATCACTACCGAGGCCGTCTTGTGCCCGACTCCCGGAAGCGCCTCCAGCGCTGCCATGTCAGCCGGGACCTGCCCGCCGTGTTTGTCCATGAGCAGCACAGAAAGCGCCCGGATATGCTTCGCCTTCATGGGAGAAAGTCCGCAGGGCCGCACAATCCGGTCGATTTCCTCCACACTCAGGCGCACCATGGATTCCGGATCCGGTGCGAGCGCAAACAGTTCCGGAGTCACCGTATTCACGCGCTTGTCTGTGCACTGGGCCGACAACAACACGGCAAGCAGCAGCGTATAGGGATCCCGATGGTGCAACGGGATCGGAACTTCCGGAAAAAGCCGCTCAAGCGTGGCGGCAACATGCCTGGCGCGTTCAGATCGGGTCATGTTCCGGAAGATTCGCCATTATTCCCACAGGTCAAATCCGGAACCTCGGCCTTCAACACATCGATCTGCCAGGCGCAACCATCGGCGAGCGCCCACACCTGATGCATGGCCTGCCCAAGGGTTGCGTTGGGATTCGATATCAACGCCCAGTCGGGATGCTTCCGGATGAACGCATCAAAGAGCCTACGACTGCGCCCCTCGATCAGCAGGTTACTGAAGTGCGCATGCTCACCCAGCCATTCAAGGATGGATCGCCTGCATTCACCCAGCCGGGACGCTTCAAACTCCGGATTCCCCATCTTCACGCCCATCCATTCGGGATGCAGCTCGGACAGGGTTCCGAGTTCAACTAAACGAAACAGCAAACGCTCCAGAAAACCTATGTAGTGAGCGAGAATCTCGAAAGCTGCTTCCGTCGCGCTTTCCGGAACCCGTTGGGTTTCGATTACCTCCGCGAGTTTCTCACTGAAGGGATACAAACGGGCAGACGAGAGGATATCAAGAGCCTCCGCCTCCGTGGTAAAGGGAGCACCATGAATCAAAGCACCATGCACGGAAAGGTTGTGAAAGCGAATCCGGGCGTAGTGGCTCACCAGATTCTCAAAGATGCGGTGATATGACTTGAGCTTCCATTCGACGGGAACCGGTTCACCGTCATTTCCCGGAATCCATTCGCACAGACCGAGATCGTAACAATTGATCCGGTCATCGGAATAAAACGAATCGGCGGTATGCGTTCGCCCATCTCTGGACAGCGCCAGGTCCTGACCGACCAGGAAGACATGGGAGCAGCCGAACAACGCAGCCAGATGCACCACGGTGGCCGAAATGGTTCCTTCTCCGACAACCGGAGGATCGTCCGGCAATTGAAGGTTGCGCCGCATCATCGCCAGCAGTTGGTTCGAGCTCGACAAGCCGACGGTCCGGCCGGAGAAACGCTTGGGAACATCCGGATAAACAATGTAGGGGCAAAACAACACCGGACCATCCGTGCTGGCCCCTTCGTATCCGCGATCGGTGTCCTTTTTGGGATCACCCGCAACCGTCAGATGAGGCTGGATACCCTGACCCACCACCGCACGATAGGCGGAATTGACGACCGCGATAATCGCCCGGTCCTGGATCTGACGCAGAAACTCAAAATGCCCGTCCAGGGAAGGCCCGGCGGCAACTAGGACAAGAGCCGATTCCGGAAACAGATGCGTGAAGCCTCCGGGGTTCGAAGTCCAACCCATGGCACGCAGGTTCCGGACGGTGTTACGGAAGGTCACCTCGCTGTTTCCGATGTCCGTCTTGATCTGCCGCCAACGGATTGTGAACTGACGCATCACCGAACCCAACAGGTTCTGATAGAGCGAAGGGGCGCGTTCCGAAAGCGGGCTGAAAGAATGAACCGCAGATGAATCGACCCCAAACAGCTCCACATTAAGCCGCATGATGATGTCGCGGTAAGTGAAAGGCGTGAGCAACACCAGGCGTGGATTCAGCAACAAATCATCCAGACGGAAAGATTTCAACGCGACAAACAAGCTGTCGATATCATGCTCGAGCACAGCCACCCGGCTCGTCATGGGCAAATGGGCCAACAACGCCCGGATGTGGGAGGCATTGCCGATCCCGGTCGTCACCATCAGGCTGAAAGGACGGGCTTCGCATCGGGCAACCCAACGATCCAGCAAACCCTCCGGGTCGAGCTGACCATATACCACGCTGAAGTCACCCGCGCCCAAGCTATTCGGATCGGCGTGGGAAACCAGATGAGACCTCAGCTCACCGGTGATCTCCGGAAATCGGGAATCGAGCGCCTGCAGGTTGGTATTGAGCATGGGGATTTCGGTCAGGGGCGCAAAACCGGCTTTTTGGCTCTCGGGTTTGCAAGTTCGGGGCGGACGGTTACCCGTTCTGAACTGTAAGCCAATACCAAGAACCCCGGATACTCAAGCCGTATGAACACTCCAATGATCAATCGTCGAACCTTTCTTTCCCAAAGCGCATGCCTCGCCCTGCTCCCCGTGTTGGGGGGTGGACTATCGGCTTCCACGAAACCGTCTGCGACCGCTGCCGCGGCTTCCGTTTCAGCATTCCTTCTGCCGGATCTGGGCTACGCTTTTGATGCACTCGAACCACACATCGATGCGGAAACCATGCAGATCCATCACGGCAAACACCACGCAGCCTACATCAAGGGAATCACTAAAGCACTGGAAAACGCCGGACTCCAGCCTCCCCCTTCCATTCTCGAACTCTTTTCCAAGCTTCCGGAGTATCCCGAACCCCTCCGAACCGCGATCCGCAACCATGGAGGCGGGCACTATAACCACAGCCTGTTCTGGGAATCCATGAGTCCCACCCCGCGCGTCCTGAATCCCGAAGATCCGCTCGTCCTCGAAATCACCTCCACGTTCGGATCGATGGACGCGTTTCGCGAGCGTTTCGCGACTGCGGCCATGGGGCGCTTTGGCAGTGGTTGGGCATGGTTGATCGCCACCCCTGACGGACTCGTAGTCACCTCAACCCCCAATCAGGACAACCCTCTGATGAAGGGAGCCGTCGAAGCGGAGGGCATCCCACTCCTCGGTATCGACGTCTGGGAGCACGCCTACTACCTCAAATACCAAAACCGCAGGGCCGACTACATCCAGGCATGGTGGAATACGGTCGACTGGTCCGTCGTGAGCGCCCGCTACGCGGCGGCAGTCGCATGAATAAGCGCAATGCCACAAACCGGGCCTGACGGGATTGTGCTCGAGCCGGGCCATGCCATTTGCCTTGGCTCGATAACGTCACCCGGAAAACAGGGGGCCTGACCAAGGGCGTTCTCGCCGACGGAAACGATCGGCTCGCGATGCCTTATTCACTTGGAGCGGGTGTTCAGGATTGGTTTGACTGTGAATTCAAATCAAAGCAGTAATGGCTTATGCATACCCCTCCAATTGTTGTCTCAACCCACGGCCTTACCAAACGCTTCAGGCA
>JAPXRV010000055.1:0-22940 GCA_033813415.1 Opitutales bacterium
GAAGCGTCGGGACGTCGCACAGCCTGGTAGTGCACTAGCATGGGGTGCTAGGGGTCGCTGGTTCAAATCCAGTCGTCCCGACCATTTTTTCTCCTCCGCGGATCGAGCCATCAGCGGTTGAGCCGGATACCACTCCAGCCAAGTATTCGGATCCCGGCTCGACTCGGCACACATCCCGGATCGTGAGCCAATGAAGTTGGCCTCTTCTTGAAGTTACGTTCGAAGCATCCCAGTCGGGTTACCCCCTGTTCTTTAACCCATTCGACCCGCTATCCCTCATTTTTTTGTAAAAATTAATCTGTTCATTCGAACAAATTATCACTTTTTTCTCCTGCGTTTCAGCCTCTCATCCGGGTTGGTATTAATACATTAATATAATTGTGAAATACCCCGCTGAAATCCACCTAAACCCTTATTATAAGCCGCCTAATTACCAATTGGAAGACGCGATCTTATCCTACAATTTTCAACACCAATGAAGCGATCAAGTTATTGCAACAGGCGGCTTTGCAACAGTATGCATTCTCAAGTCTTTGTTTGATGGCTCGATCTCGTTTGCAATAGGTTTTACAAACGTTTGACAGATCGACCGATTCAAACCCGACCCGAAATGTTCAACGATTGGCTGCTTCCATTTCGAGAAATGCCCCGTCTCTGTTTTCTTTCTTCCCTACCCATAGAACCCACAAAAGCATGAAGTTCTCGCAATTCCAATGTTTGAAGCCGCAGATCCGGAACAGCACCGGTTCCGCCAGCCGGCACTTCCGAACGCTTTTCATGGCATTGGCATTCATGCTGGCAGCCAACCTTTTCGCGGATAAGCCACGGGTGATCATCACTTCCGACGTTGGAGGAACAGAGAGAGAGAGATGATGAGCAATCTTTTGTGCGCTTGCTGCTTTATTCGAACGAGCTGGATATTGTCGGCCTGATCGGAACCAACTCCCAATTCGGAGGGCCTGAGCGCGGAGAGGTTCAGGTGTTTAAAATCATTATCGATGTATACGCCGGCATCCGCAACAACCTTCTGGCGCATGCGAATGGCTACCCGACGGCTAACTATCTCAAAAACATCTGCAAATACGGACGACGCGACATAAAAGATATGGATGGAGTTGGAGACGACAAAGCAACCGATGGATCCAACCTCATCATCGCAGAGCTGAAGAAAGCCGACCCGCGCCCCCTCTGGTTTTGTGTATGGGGCTCGAACAGCACCCTTGCGCAGGCGTTGTGGGATCTCCGGAGGGAGCGCGACAACGGAGCCCTCACGCAAGACAAATGGGATGCCATCATCGCCAAGATCCGGATCTATGACATTGCCGGCCAATGCACCACCGGAGCCTGGATCGCCCACACCTTCCCTGGCATTTTCTATATCCGCTCCACCAAACAATTTCAGGCGTTCGCTAAACACAACGATCAGAAAAATTTTCCTTCGGAAGGACCTACCGACATGGTCGATTATTCTTGGTTCAAAGAGCACATCCGAGACCTGGAAAATGAAAATCACCTCGGACACTGCTACCCCAAAGCAACGAGTATGTATGAGGGAGACTCCCCATCCTTCGTTTACCTCCTGTCAAAAGGCTTGAATGATCCCGAGAAGCCTTGGATGGGTTCATGGGGTGGCCGCTTCGGGCGGGAAATGACCTCACCCGCCGGCCGGTATTCCGGCTCGGAGGTTTCCGATTATCTTCCCGCTCCGATGTATTGCGCAGCTCAGGACACGGTAAACTACAACAGCACCAACTACACGACAAACTTCACCGCACTCTGGCGCTGGAGGGTTGAATATCAGAATGACTTCGCGGCACGCATGCGTTGGACCGAAACCAGCGATTTAGCGGCAGTCAACCACCATCCCGTAGCCGTGCTCAATGGGGACAGCACCCAAAACATCCTGCCGTTGAATGTCAGCCCCGGCCAAACCGTCACACTCTCAGCCGCCAGCTCCACCGACCGGGATAGCGACACGCTCAGCTTCATGTGGTGGCAATACAAGGAAGCCGGAACCTACGACGGATCGGTTACGATCACGAACAACACCGCTGAGACCACACAGGTGAGCATCCCACAGAATGCGACAAGCGGACAGGAAATTCACATCGTACTGTCGGTAAAAGACAACGCATCCCCCTATCCGCTCACCTCGCATCGCCGCATCGTTTTCACGGTCGCAGGCAGCCCCGTCCCGACCACGGTTGCGTGTGTTGGCGACAGTATCACGGAAGGGTATCCAACATCCGGAACAGGTTACACAAGAGATTTGAATGACATTCTGCCCGACAACTACACGGTGTTGAATTTCGGAAAATCAAACACAACCGCACTTCCATTAGGACTGGGAAACGATCCCTACGTCGAAACGAGTCAATACGACAACGCAATCGCTTCCGAAGCCAACGTCGTCGTGATCATGCTCGGCACCAATGACGTGAAGGAGGCGAACTGGCCCAACCGGGCCCATTTCAAGAGCTCGCTGCAAGGCATTGTCGAAGACTTCCTCGATCTATCTCCCGCTCCAAAGGTCTACCTCGCGACCCAGGTCCCCTCATTCAACTCCCAAACCATCATCGATCCGGTTCGGATCGAGACCTACATGGGACCACGCACCCGCGAACTGGCCAACGAACTTAACATTCAGGGCATTGATACCTACACTCCCTTCATCGGAAGATCCGACCTCTTCAAGGATGGGATTCATCCAAATACCAGCGGAAATGAGTTACTCGCCAGCGTCATCCAAGACGCCATCACGGCTCCGGATGACCATCAGGCACCGTCCACTCCATCGGGAGTCACGGCAACCGCACCTTCCACCACAAGTGTCACGCTCACATGGAGCGCCTCAAGCGGGACACCCTCCGGCTACGAAATCTACCGTGGAGAGGAATGCGTGAAGGTAGTGGCAGCGGCTACCCGCAGCTTCACCGAAACCGGGCTCGCGCCAGGGATCTACAACTATCAGGTGCGGGCATTTGACCGGGCACTCAACCTCAGTGCCAAAAGTGCGGCCGTATCGATCGATACAAGGGGATCCACACCTGACATTGATCCGCCAAGCGTCCCGACAGGACTGTCCGGAACCGTTTCCGGCACATCCATCACCCTCACATGGAATGCTTCCACCGACAACCGCGGGGTTATCGGCTATGAGGTAAGGAGGGGAACCAGCACCAGTATAGGAACCACCGCCAGCACCTCCAAAGTGGATTCCGGATTGAGCTATGGAACAACCTACGCCTACTCCGTGTGCGCATTCGATGCCGCCGAAAACTATTCCAACTATTGCGCCTCCATCAATATCACCATTCCCGCTTCCACCCTCCCCGATGCATGGGAATCCCGCGACATCGGAAATGTCGGCGTTCAGGGAAGTGCCGGCTATGCCTCCGGAGTGTTTACGCTAAAGGCCGCCGGTTCCGACATATACACCAATGCGGATAGTTTCGGATTCACCTACAAGGCGATCTCGGGAGACGGAACCATCACCGCCAGAGTCCAATCGATTCAAAACACCCACGAGTGGGCCAAGTGCGGGGTAATGATCCGCGAAACACTGGAAGCAGGCTCAAAGCATGCCTCCATGGTCGTGACCCCGAGGAACAGGGTCGTGTTTGCCCGCCGTTCCAGCACCAATGCAAACACACCCGGAGCGGAATACAAATCCTTCAGTTCATTCCCGATGTGGGTCAAACTGCAACGGGCTGGTGATACCATCACGGGATCCTATTCAATCGATGGCAGCAATTGGACCGTTCTCAAAGAAATGACGATCACCATGAATGAAACCGTCTACGTTGGTTTGGCCTTAACCAGCCACAACAACTCCAGAACCAACACCGCTATCGTGGATAGCGTTTCGGTTACCACTCAAAAGCATGTCATCCCGGATCCGGACATTGAACCACCCACAGTTCCGGGCGATCTTGCGGCCTCCGTCAGTGGTTCCTCCGTGAACCTCAAGTGGAATGCCTCGACCGACAACAAGGGCGTGGCCGGTTACGAAATCCGCCGCAGTGGCACCAGCATCGCAAACGCAGCCGGCACCACACTGTTGGACAGCGGGCTGAGCGCCGGAGCAACCTACACCTACTCGGTGCGCGCCTTCGATGCGGCAAACAACTACTCGGAGTATTGTTCGCCCATCAGCGTGACGATCCCCAACTCCGTTGTGCCGGACGTTTGGTCCAACAGCGACGTTGGCGCTGTCGGGCAACCCGGGTCCCTTGCCTTCTCGGCGGGTGAGTTCACACTCAAGGCCAGCGGGACGGACATCTTCTCCACGGCTGACAGTTTCGGATACACCTACTCCACCTTAAATGGAGACGGATCGATCACCGCCCGCGTCAAATCGCTGGAATACACAAACGAGTGGGCCAAGTGCGGGGTAATGATCCGCGAGACACTGGATGCGGGCTCCATTCATGCATCCGTGGTCGTCGCCCCCCTGAAAAAGGTATCCTTCCAACGGCGCACTGACACAAACGCTGGAGCGAAGTGGGGAATCAATGCGGACATCCCGTCCTTCCCGGCGTGGGTCAGGATCAAGCGGGCGGGAAATACCATTACCGGTTACTATTCCTCGAATGGCGATGTGTGGATCGAACTCCACTCCTGCACCATGACCATGAAGCAACAAGTCTACATCGGTCTGGCACTCAGCAGTCACAACAACTCACGCATCAACACGGCTGTCGTCGATAACGTCACTGTCAGCCGCGGAAACTAAGCATCCATAGACAACACCCATCCAGGATCATTCGATGAAAAAACGTATTCTTCTGCCTTCTCTTGTTTGGGTGTTCGTGTTGGGCGTGATGTCGGCCGCAATGGCCGACATCACCCCGGCACTCCTTCCCAGGATTACTGTTCAGGGCGACCGGTTCATTGCGAACGGAAGCCCGATCTTCATGAATGGAGCCAACACTCCATATCACCATTTCGAGGACTTCGGGCGCGCATTTGATGAGCAATACTGGGACTTGCATTTCTCTCAGTTCGTTGCAAACGGCCTGAATTCCTCACGTGTGAGGATATCCTGCCACGGGCATATCGGCATCATGCAAATCGATGAAAATGGCTACGTTTCAGGGGCCACCGATCAGCATTGGGAAGATGTGGACAAGCTCTTCGACATGGCTGAGCGACACGGGATCTACCTCATGCTAACGCTCATCGCAAACGACCACTTTTTCGTCGCACAGCAGCCGGATTCGGCCCCACGCTGGATCAAATGGATCAACAGCGACTCGAACATTGATTCGTGGATCAATAACTACCTCATTCCCTTCCTCACCCGATACGGACACAGAACCGTACTATGGTCCATCGACTTGGCGAACGAAGTCGAATTCAGCACAACAATCGAAAACGCCAAGGCTCCACTGGACTACCGGCGCCTGCAAATGTTCGTCGCCAGAGCATCCAAGGTCATCCATGAGCGCAGCGATGTTCTCGTGACCGTGAACACGATCGGACTCAAATACAACAGCGAGTCAAAATTCGACCGCAACTGGTTTTCCGACTCCGAGCTTCAGTCATTCGTGAACGATCCGGACACAAAGATCGATTTCTGGGGACCGCACCAATATGAATGGAACGAAAAGGATTGCGGCGGCAACGGGTTTCATCGCACTCCGGAAGACTTCGGAATGGATCCATCCAAGCCAACCGTCATGGGCGAATGTTCGACGTATGGCAGCGAGTATTCGAAGAACCTCGGCGGAAACCTCTATGATGATCTCGAAGATGCCTATTCAAACGGATGGGGAGGCGTCTTCCCGTGGTCATCCAACTTTGTCGACCGTTATGGCGGCTGGACCAATGTCAGTAACGCAGCCAACGCATTTGTGGCAAACCATTATGCGGCGGTCTTTCCGCACCTTGGAAATGCGGATCCGGTGAAAGTGGCATGTGTGGGCGGCAGCATCACCGATGGAGATCCGAACCCCTATGGATACACACCGTTTCTGGCAAATGAACTAGGGGCCGGATACAGCGTGGTGGCCTATGGATCCCCCAAGGCCACGGCATTGGCGCCAGGGAGAGGAAGTGCTCCTTTTGTGAGCACGACAAAACACGTGAATGCGCTCGCATCGGGATCCGATGTGGTCGTGATCATGCTCGGAACCCATGATTCATCGGACACAAACTGGACCCATCAGGATCAATTCAAAAACGACCTGCGGAGCATTGTCACCAGCTACACTTCGCTCACACCCGCACCAAAGGTCTACCTCGCAACACCGCCTCCCGCGTTTACCAACAGTATCGGGGTCAAACCTGATCGAGTCGGGACTATCATCGGACCATGGATTCGCGAGCTTGCCAATGAACTTAACGTGCAGGGCATCGATACCTATTGTCCGTTCGTTGACCGCTCGGATCTGTTCAGAAATGGAGTCTTGCCTACTTCAGCCGGAAATGCGCTGCTGGGTCAGATCATCCACGACGCAGTCACCGCTGGCGACGACACCACCGCCCCGTCCACACCTTCCGGAGTGACGGCATTTCCATCGTCGGGCACAAGTGTGCACCTGTCATGGAACAAACCCAATGGTGAACCAACCGGCTATGAAGTCTACAGGGACGGAATCTGCATCGGCGTAGTCCCTTCCCCCTACCGCTATTTCGAGGACACGGGACTGACAACAGGCATCCACAAATACAGCGTGCGGGCATTCGATCGCGCACTCAACCTCAGCTCAAAAAGCGCGGAAGTATCCGCGGACACCCGGATTATCGTTGACGACAATGTGGCGCCCAGTGTCCCGTCCGGCCTCAATGGAAGCCCCTCCGGAACTTCCCTGACCCTATCATGGGAACCTTCCACCGATAACCTCGGAGTAAGCGGTTACGAAATCCAGCGGGGAAGCACGGTCATCGCGAACCAGGCAGCGACCAGCCTGATCGATTCCGGGCTCACGCGCGACACCAGATACAGTTACTCAGTGAGAGCTTATGATGCGATCGGCAACACATCCAACTACTGCACGGCCATTCAGGTATTGATTCCTCCTCCGGAACTGCCGGCCGGCTGGGATTGCAAGGACATTGGCAGCATCGCATTGGCGGGAGAAGGCTCAGCAGACGGTGGCGTCTTCACCTTGAAAGCCAGCGGGGCCGACATCTATGGTTCAGCGGACAGCTTCGGCTACACCTACACGTCCCTCACGGGCGATGGATCGGTTACCGCGCGGGTGACAGCAATGGAAAACACCCACGAATGGGCCAAGTGCGGGGTAATGATTCGCGAAACTCTGGAACCAGGCTCAAAGCATGCCTCCATGGTCATTACCCCCTTCAACAAGGTATCGTTCCAATACCGCACATCCGGCAACTCGAGCGCGAGGCCGGGAATCTCAGCATCATTTGACTCAACGCCGATGTGGGTAAGGATTACCCGCACGGGAAACACCATCACGGGATCCTATTCCTCCAACGGAAGCACATGGACGACATTGACCACCCAGTCAATTGAGATGAATGCGACCCTCCATGTCGGGCTGGCTCTCAGCAGCCACGACAACTCCAGACTCAACACCGCAACTATCGACAACGTGACCATTTCCGGTGGCACCATCAATCAACCCCCCGTGCTTCAGGGGATCGGCAACCAAACCGTCCGGGCCGGCGAGACCATCCGCTTCACGATTCAGGCTACCGATCCGGATGCCGGACCGGAACCACTTCAGTATAGCGCCTCAGGAGATTAGGCCCATTGACCCGCATTTCAAGCCACCCGAATCCGAAATCCAAATCCGACAAACCCCTTCCATTCTTTATGCACCCTCGATTCTTCCCTTCTCTCCTGCTTGCAGTGCTTGGTGTTCTGCCCGTATTCGGATCCTTCAATCCGACCCCGCTTCCGCGAATCACCATCAACGGAGATAAGTTCTATTCGAACAATGAGCCGATCATTCTGAATGGGGCCAACACTCCCTGGCATGAGTTCGGAAAGCGTGATTTCGGTATGGATGGGTTCAACCCTGAGTGGTGGGATGCCCACTTTGCGAGATTCAATGAAAACGGGCTGAATGCATCCCGTGTCTGGCTCTGTGTTTATGGAGATCCAAACATCGTTTTGATTGATGAGACCGGGCACGTGTCCGGCGCATCCCAAGCGCACTGGGAGGACTTGGACTCCCTATTCGAGATCGCGCAAAGGCATGGGGTCTATATCATGGCGACTTTGATCTCATTCGATCACTTCAAGGTTAAAGACCATGCAATTTCGGCTCCTTGGTGGGCGAACTGGGTCAATGACGATGACAATATCGACTCCTACATCGATAACTACGTCATTCCATTTGTTGAACGCTATAAAAACAACCCGGCTTTGTGGTCGATCGACCTGATGAATGAACCGGCATGGGCCACCACCCACGAGAATGGACCCATCCCCTATGACCGGCTCAAAATGTATTTCGCGAAAGCGGCAAAAGCCATCCACGAGATCAGCGATATCCCGGTCACCGTAGGAACGGTGTGCATCAAATACAACAGCGATGCTGATTTCCATGGCCGGGTAAGAAATATGGTCTCCGATGCCCAGCTTCAGTCCTTTGTGAATGATCCCAACGCCTTTCTGGATTTCTGGTCCCCTCACCAGTACCAATGGACCGTATCCAATCACGGCAACGGAATGATTGTTTCGCCGGGCGATTTCGGCCTCGAAGACACACGACCGTCCGTATTCGGGGAATGCCCGGGCAAAAGCGTGATCACCGACGGAATCCGATCCACGCTGATCAAGGACCTGAAGAGCGCTTACGCCAAAGGATGGTCCGGGGCATTCCCATGGACATCCAACAGCGTGGATTCATTTGGAGGCTGGAAGGAGGTCAGCAACGCCGGCAGTGCGCTGATGGTGCAGGACTCCACTCTGCTCTTCCCTCATGCCAACATCCAATCACCCGTCACAGTGACCTGCGTGGGAGACAGCATCACTGCCGGATCCGTCGGAACCTACGGCTTCCCGCCCGAGCTCAGAAGCAAACTCCCGATCCATCACTTCGTCATGAATTTCGGAGTGTCGGAAACCACAGCGCTGGCACCCGGCCGGGGCGATCTTCCCTATGAAGAACAAATCGAACACCAATCGGCGCTTGAATCACAGCCCGACATTGTGGTGATCATGCTCGGAACCAACGATACAAAGGACGTGAACTGGGTCCACGAACAAAGCTTTGTGGCCGACTACCGAACGCTCATCAACCGTTTCAAAAACCTCACCCCCGCTCCCAAGGTTTACCTCGCGACACCCCCGCCCGCCTTTGAAAGCCGCTGGACCATCAACCCATCCCGGGTCGAAACCGTTATTGGGCCGAGGGTCCGTGAACTCGCCAACGAACTTAACATTCAGGGCATCGACACCTACACGCCTCTTATTGGAAAACCCGAACTATTCGGGGATGGGATCCACCCGAACGCGAGCGGAAACGATCGACTGGCCGAAATCATCCGGGATGCAATCAGCGGTCCGGACGACAACACCGCTCCATCCGCTCCTTCCGCAGTAACCGCTTTCACCGCATCGGAAACAAGTGTGCACGTGTCGTGGGATGCCGCCACGGGCAATCCAAGCGGCTACGAGGTGTACCGCGACGGAGTCTGCGTCGGAGTCGTCCCTTCCTCCACCCGCTCTTTTGATGAACGTGAGCTGACTCCCGGCATCTACCGATACAAGGTGCGCTCATTCGACGGGGCACTCAACCTCAGCACAATGAGTGCGGAATCGACCGTCGACACCCGCATACCCACTCTCGATAACGTACCACCCTCTGTGCCAACGGGACTCAGCTATGTCGTATCCGGAACATCGGTCACGCTCACATGGGAGCCTTCCACCGATAACCTCGGAGTTGCCGGTTACGACATCCAGCGGGATAGCACCATTCAGGCGTCCGAGGCCAATACGGCTTGGATCGACACCGGACTGACCCGCAACACGACCTTCAGCTATTCGGTGCGCGCTTATGATGCAGCTGGCAACAGATCCGACTATTGCGCTGCGAAGCAGGTGACCATTCCGGCGGCGAACCTGCCCTCCGGATGGAACATCCGGGATATCGGCAGCATTGGCCTTGCCGGTGACGCGTTTTCTGAATCCGGCGTCTTCACGGTGAAAGCAAGCGGCAGTGACATCTACAATAAGGCCGACAGCTTCAGCTACGCCTACACGGCGCTTTCAGGGGATGGTTCAATCACGGCCAGGATAACATCGATGGAAAACACGAATGAATGGGCGAAGTGCGGCGTAATGATCCGCGAATCACTGGAACCGGGATCCAAACACGCGTCCATGGTGGCGACTCCCTACAACAAAGTATCCTTCCAGTGCCGCACAACCAGCGATTCCAGCGCAAGAGCGGGAGTATCGACCTCCTTCACCAGCTATCCGGTTTGGGTGAGGTTGATCCGATCGGGGGATTCCGTTTCAGGATACTATTCCCCGGATGGCAGCAACTGGACCCTATGGCACACGCAGAGCCTGACGATGAACGCCAACGTATGGGTCGGTCTGGCTCACTGCAGCCACGACAATACGAAACTCAACATGGCAATCATCGACAATGTGTCCGTCTCCGGATCAACGGTCAATCAATCGCCCGTTCTTCAGGGGATCGGGAACCAAACCGTCCGGGCCGGCGAAACCATCCGATTCACGATTCAAGCCACCGATCCGGATTCCGGGCCGGAGCCACTGCAATACAGCGCAGAGGGAGGTTGATCTCCACATCTGAGAAGACAGTATTCGAATGAACCAACGACCCAATGCCCTGCTCAGTCCTTAAAAAACATCATCGACCCGCTCTCGTAGCGTGGATCCTTTCTGTCGCATTCTGCCTGCTGGCCGCATCGGGTCAAACCGCATCCCTTCCAAACAGCTCCACCCCCATCCTATTGGCTCCGGTGCAACTGAGCGATACAGCCGAAAGTCCGACAAAAATCGGATGTGTCGGCGACAGCATCACAGCCGGACACAACACCTACGGATATCCCACCCATCTCGACGGAAAGCTTTCGTCGAACTACACCGTGGTAAACTATGGAGTGGCAGGCACTACCGCCCTGTTTCCCGAACGCAGCAATTACGCATACACCAGCACGGAAAAGCATCAGAACGCACTGGCTTCCGGGGCGGATATTGTTGTGGTGATGCTCGGCACCAATGATTCCAAAGACGTGAATTGGAAAAACGAGGCTTTCTTCAAAGATGATTTGCGCGCCATTGTGGACAGCTTTCTGAGCCTCTCACCTGCTCCAAAGGTCTACCTTGCCACGCCGATTCCCGGCTTTGGAACCGCATTCAACATCAATCCCGACCGGGTGGAGACCCTTGTCGGGCCAAGGGTTCGAGATCTGGCAAACGAACTCAACGTCCAAGGAATCGACACCTTCACTTCCTTCATCGGACGTGATGATCTTTTCGTGGATGGGATCCATCCAAACTCCGGAGGCAGAGACCTTCTTGCGCAAGTTATCCAGAACGCAATAACCGCGCCGGACGACGACTCGGCCCCTTCCGCGCCCACATCCCTGCTCGCTTCAACGGTATCAGAAACCAGCATTCACCTGACATGGACCGCTTCCAGCGGAACGCCCACCGGCTATGAAGTCTATCGGGACGGGGCCTGTGCGGGAGTCGTCGGAGCATCGAACTGCTCGTTTGATGAAACCGGGCTCACGCCGGGAACCTACAGCTACACCGTGCGCGCCTTCGACCGTGCGCTCAACCTCAGCACGATAAGTGCGGCGGTAACCGTTGATACGCGAATTCCAACGCCCGACGAAGAACCACCTTCTGTGCCCGCCAACCTGACGGGCGTGGCATCCGGATCGACGATCACCCTCAACTGGGCACCCTCCACCGACAACCTGGGAGTCAGCGGCTATGAGGTAAAACGAGGGAGCACAGTTATCGACGACACCGCGGACACAAGCTTTGAGGATACCGGACTCATCCGCGGCAACACCTACGACTACTCGGTGAGAGCTTTCGATGCGATCGGCAACTGTTCGGAATTCTGCACGGTGGTCAGCATTGAATTGCCCGAAACCGATCTGCCCGAGGGGTGGGAAGCACGCGACATCGGATCGGTTGGAGTAGCGGGAAGCAGTTATTTCGCCACGGGCACCTTCACCCTGAAAGCAAGCGGAATGGATATCTATAGCAACGCCGATAGTTTCGGCTACACCTACACCACCCTATCAGGAGACGGTTCGATCACCGCCCGGGTCACCTCAATGGACAATACCAACGAATGGGCCAAGTGCGGCGTGATGTTCCGCGAGACACTGGATGCAGGATCAAAGCATGCCTCCATGGTCGTGACCCCTGGGAGAATGGTATCGTTCCAGCGACGCACGGCAACCGGCGGGAATGCCCAAGCCGGAGTGAACGCAGCGTACACCAATTTCCCGATATGGATCCGGGTTGTGCGCGGAGGCGATACGATTACGGGCTTCTATTCATCCGACGGATCCACATGGACTCAGTTGTATTCCCTCAACCTCCCCATGGCTTCGAATGTACACGTTGGTCTGGCGCTTTGCAGCCATAACAACACCACACTCAACACGGCGATCATCGACAATGTAACGATCGTCGGGGGAGAAATCAACCAACCACCCGTTCTCCAGGGGATCGGGAACCACACCCTACGGGCCGGCGAAACCATCCGGTTCACGATACAAGCAACAGATCCGGACACAGCCTCCGATGCGCTTCAATACAGCGCTGAAGGCCTCTGATTTGCTTGAGATCCACCCAGACAGTTTACATCCAATCTCACAAAACTTCGACCCCAATCGATCGCGATATAGAGAGGTGGTATCGAATGTTTGGACTTCATCGAGTCTCTTGCACTAGTCTGTCTACTGAAACGACATAATTGCATCCAAACGCTACTTCAAAACCATATCGTTCCGCAAATGCAGTAGCATCAGGATTGCATTGTTCCATTCCAACGTAGGAGTACCCAAGAATCTGGGCTTTGGTTGCTATGAATCGCAACAATCTCTTCCCATGCCCCATGCGGATTCGGCTGAATCCAATTCTTGAAATGATGATTATGTTTCCAGGAAAATCATCATGAGCATATTTGTTGAAATATTGAGTTCTCAAATATATATCACACTTAGATCTAAAAACAGATATCGTACCATTATTGTTAATTATTGCAGGTGGTTTTTTATAATTAAACTCATGCATCAAATATACATTTAACGCCTCAAAAAACTCTTTTGATCTTTGTTCAATCGTCATATTCATCGACCCGAAACAATGACGGCGAATAGCCTCATATGTCTCCTGAAGGGATACATTTTCAAATTCAGGGGTTCCCAACCGCCCCATACTCCACAGTATTCCCATCGGAATCCTCTCCCGATACAACAAACTCGATACGACTTCCGGCTGAAACAGTCCGGTTCCCGATCGGATCAAGAACCGGCGCATGATTGGAAGCAGCATACTCCCAGGCTCCAATATCCGGTCGAACACCCTGATAATCGAGTGCGATCCCTTGCCCCTTCGCCCATGTCACCGGAGCATCCACCGTGATGGTGCTGGCAGCGTAGTCAATGGCCATCACCCGGCGACGCTCGGATGTACCTTCAAAACGGATGACATCGCCTTCCATCCCCTCCATGCGTCCAGCATGAACCAGCCCATACACATCGGACAACACGATCACCACCCCTGATCCGGAATCACTGACGACCGTAGCCAGAAAGGCTCCCTGATCCACGCAAGGGCTTCCTTCTGTCGGACTGAAATCCCCGTAATCCTCAGCAGATGTCCAACGGGCATCCGCCAACAATGGGTCGATCATGCGCTCGCCTTCGCCCGCTTTGGATGCCCAGATGCTTTCAAATCGATCCTGAGCCCCGACTTCTATGGTCCGTGAATCATCAACCGTTGCATGTTCCTCCGGAAAAGCTCCATTTCTCCAGAACCGGATACCTTTAACATACCATTCAGAGCATGGGCGCCAATAAACATTACGGGTGAAGGTATTGTCGCGGTGAAGGTTCACCTCCGGGCTTTTGTAAACCACCCCTGGCCCAAATGGGCTGCCATCCCATGACCCCTGTATCTGCACACAACCCATCAATACATTGTTGAAAACACGGTTGGCTTCAAAGGTTCCATAGTAAGCCTCCGGCTGATCCCGGTCACGGTTTCCAAAATACGCGGAATACGCACTGTAGACGGTATTGTTGTAGATCCGGCCGTTGACAGTATGCTGAAATGCCAGACCATTGTAACCCGCCCCCGCTTTCAAAATCGTATTCCCCCGCACGATCACGTTGGTCATCAGATTGGACTGCGAGTGTAACTTGATCCCGCCTCCAGAACAGTCTGAAATAAAGTTGTATTCGATCACGTGGCCGCTTCCAGCTCCGATGTCGAGTGCCTCCTCGCTGGAGTTGATCCAACGATTGTGATGCACCCAAATGTTATCGGTAGCCTGTCCCAAATTCACAGCATCTTCCCCTTCCGTGTTCAAAAACTCACACCAGCCAATCTCCACGTTGGATACCGGAGCCAGGGTATTGGGCACCGGAACCTGCGAGTTTGCTGCCGCCATGCTCAGATAGAAAAACATACAATCCAGTTCACCTTTGGGTGTGAGCCCTCCGAGCACTTTCAAGCGCAGCAGGCGCAAATGATGAATGCCCACTTCCATATTGGCGGAGGGCTGGAAATACACCGCACCCCGAAACTCAATATCCTGTATCGTGAAGTATGACAAACCTCCGGTCCGGAGGGCCGCACCGTATTCATTGATCTGACTGAAATCCACGATCGGCCGTTCGCCTTCTCCATACGCCCCGATCGTTATCGGGTTTCCCGGTGTTCCCGCTTTGTCGTTTGGAATCCGGATGATTCCGTTTCGACCCAACGTAGTCGGCGAAAAGACGCTCCCACGCTCGAGCAGGACACTGTCACCCGGCCCAATCAGATTTCAGGAATGGTGCAGTTTGTCGAGCGTGCGCCAAGCCGTCTCCGGACTCAGACCCGGGTAGTCTGCCTTGGGTTTTATCGCTAAGCGGAAAACTTAGAACGATCCGTTCAAGGTATGATTCGTCAGCTCGTCCCTGAGGAATTGCATTGCGGCTTCCACATCATCGACGATGTGAAATAGATCGAGATCGGACTCGGAGATCACGCCCCATTTCACAAAGGCATCGAAGTTCAGGATGTCATTCCAGAATTCGGATCCATACAGCAAGATCGGAACCTTCTTCCCGGCCTTTTGAGTCTGGATCAAAGTCAGCACCTCAAAAAGCTCATCCATGGTACCGAATCCACCCGGAAACACAACGAGTGCTTTCGCCGGATACAGGAACCAGAACTTGCGCATGAAGAAGTAATGGAACTCAAAACTGAGATCCTCTTTGCAGTAGGGATTGATGTGCTGCTCAAAGGGCAGGCTGATCCCCAACGCGAGCGAATCCCCGCCGGCAAGATGGGCGCCACGGTTGGCGGCTTCCATCATCCCCGGACCACCGCCCGAGCATATGTAGAAACGGTCTTCGGGCTTCTCAATCGCAAGCGACCACTCGGTAAACCGGCGGGCCAGTTCGACGGCCTGATCGTAGTAATGGGACAGGCGCTCCACTTGCCGCGCCCGCTCCATCAAACTCGACTTGCGCTTCGAGTTAACCTCCTGCTCAGCCATCGACAGTAGCTTATGCTCCACCTCGTGGGCCTTATCGCCGGCAACGGACCGTGCAGAACCGAAAAAAACCACTGTGTGTTGCACCCGGTGCCGCCGGAGGCGTTGTTCGGGTTCTATGAGCTCACAGAGCACCCGGACACTGCGGGCATCATGACTGTTGAGAAAGGTAAGGTTCTTGTAGGCTTTCGGAGGCTTTGGGTATTCAGGTTCTTCCATGGTAAGGGTCTATTTTTTTGGATAGAAAAAGATCAAAGGGCCGGAAACATACGGTGGATCCCGGCAGGTCAGGGTTTCGGGAGCCGGGAATCCCTGAAAAACGCGGGATCCTCGCGCCTGGGAAGACGTTCATCCGGATGACTTTCGGCCCAGGACACACGGTCGGCATTGTCCGCATAAAAGCGCAACCAGATCCGCTCATCCTCCGGATCCAAGAGATCCAGTATATCGAGCATGCAACCGGAGTGTTCATCGAACACGATTTGCGCAACCGGCCGGGACAGATACCCTGCTACCAGAGTGGCGTAGAGTTCCCGGTCACACAGGTGGTCGGTGTGGGAAAGAAAGACGCGCATGCCGGCCAGCGCATGAATGAGCGTCCAGAGGGCTTCAGCCACCTCGGAGTCGGACATCGACTCATTGTAGTCGAAATCCATACCACGCACACTCAACTCCTCCTGCCAGGTGGTTGTCGGAGCGTCCTCAATGCGTCGAATCCAGTTGTTGACAATCGAGATGAGTCCGGAGAAGAAAGGATCCTCTTCCGGATCAGAATCATCGGGCAAATCCTCCGGAAAACTCCCTTCGATCTCGTGATCGATGTGGGACAACCAATCCGACAAATCTCCCCATTCTTCTTCGTCCTTATCCATCATCGGTTCAACTATGTATTCGGCACAACCCGGAGATACTCAACCCAAATCGCCCGATTCTTTCGCCCAATCAAGTCCCGGAAAATGAAAAGGCATCCTCCATCCACGTTTCCCGTATGGGTTCTGATAGCGGTATCCTATCTGGCCTTCGTATCGCTCGGATTGCCGGACGGGCTGATCGGGGTGGCATGGCCAAGTATGCGCGACTCGTTCGGAGTGCGTCTGGATGCGCTGGGATTCCTGCTGGTCTCGTCCACCGCAGGATACCTTATCTCAAGTTTCAGCAGCTCCACCCTGCTCCGGCGAACAGGTGTCGGGAACCTGCTCTCCTACAGTTGCCTGCTCACAATCCTGTTCCTGTGGGGATTCTCATTCTCGCCCATGTGGAAGTTGCTGATGCCACTTGCCTTCTTCGGGGGACTGGGAGCCGGTGCGGTTGATGCCGGACTCAACCATTATGTGGAATCGCGATTCGGGCATTCGGTCATGCAATGGATGCATGCAAGCTACGGGATTGGAGTCACCACCGGACCCTTGATCATGACATTTGCGATCGCGCATTGGAACACATGGCGAGGAGGATTCATGGCCGTGGGGTCCATTCAACTGATACTCACCCTGATCTTCATTTCGGTCAGATCCCGATGGGATCAACCTGCGGGCCACACAAGACCGGATACATCAACCCACGCCGATGCGGTTGCACCCCGGGTGATGATGGAAAGTCTGAGAAACGCGCGGACCTGGCTGAGCGGGGTGCTTTTCCTCACCTACGTTGGAGTGGAAGCCGGGTTGGGAGTGTGGGCCTTCACCTTTCTCACCGAAGCAAAAGGGATGGGCACCCAATCATCCGGATTCCGGGTCGGCGCCTATTGGGCTTCGTTTACCATTGGCAGGATCGCCTCCGGGTTTCTGGTTTCCAGGATAGCTTCCACCCGTCTCCTTTTGGGCGGGGTGATCGGAGCTGCGGCAGGGGTAGCGCTTCTGACCGCCAATGGTCCTCGCCTTCTCCCATTGGCAGCTCTCATGCTCAGCGGGCTGGCACTTTCTCCAATATTTGCGGCACTCATGAGCACCACGTCGCTCAGAGTAGGACGTTCTCACACGTCCAACACCATCGCGATGCAGATCGGGTTTGCGGGGTTGGGTGGAGGTTTGCTTCCAGCACTTGCCGGAATCATCGCTCAACAGTTCGGCCTTGCCATCATTCCACTCTGGCTCCTTCTGTTGCTCGCGATCCTGCTGATGTTGATCATCGTGCTCAACCGCCCGGCAGGTTCACGGGAGTAACCCGATCCCGATCAACCGTAAGTGCCATCCTTGCGTTGATGCAGTCCGATGATGTTTCCATCCGGATCCTTGATGGCCGCATCAAAACAAATCGGAGTCTCCACCGGCCCATACACGATCTCGACACCACGGTTACGGAATTCCTCTACAGCGAGGAAAATGTCCTCTACGGCCAAAAACACGGTTCCTGAAGGATACTCCTTCACGTATTCCCCATTTCTGGCGGGATCATGAATCGCCAAAGTCGTCGGTGGGATTTCGAATTCAGCCCAAAAGAGATCATCCCAACACTGAGCCGGCTGAAGCCCGAGGATGTCCCTATAGAAGGCCTTGGCACGTTCATAATCTGTTACGGTATACAACACGAAGTCCGTTCCACGAATATGCATAAGCAAAGCGTAAACCTCAAAACAGGATCCGGCAACCCAAGATCCGATATTATCGCACACTTGGATTATTTCAGCTCCTTCAACCGGAATCGGGAGACCATCGCCCTGATTCAGTGGAGATAAATTGGAAAACAACCGCTCCCTCATTCAGAAATGGGGAGCGGGCCGAATACTCCCCTCAGGATCGGGCGGAATTCTCGAGATAGGCCACGAGCTTGTCCACGCAGGCCTCCACCGAAAGACCGACCGTTGGCAGGGTCAACTCGGCTTGTTCCGGAGCTTCGTAAGGCGCAGACACCCCGGTGAAGTGGGGAATTTCGCCTTTTCTCGCCTTCTCGTAGAGACCCTTCGGGTCGCGCGTCTCGCACACGTCGATCGGCGTATCCACATGCACCTCCACAAAACGGGACGGATCATGAGGGCGGCTGTTGATGATCTCGCGTGCAATCGCACGATCCTCGCGATAGGGGGAAATGAAAGCCGTTATCACCACCAAGCCCGCGTCATTCATGAGCGCGGCGACTTCGGCGATTCGCCGGATATTCTCCTTGCGATCACCCGGAGTAAAGGACAGGTCACGGTTCAAGCCATGGCGGATGTTGTCACCATCCAGAATGAAGGCCTTGCGACCCATGGAAATCAGCCGGGCCTCCAGCGTGCGTGCAATCGTGCTCTTACCCGATCCGCTGAGTCCCGTCAGCCACAGTGTTTGGGCCGGATGCCCCATCAAGCCGCGGCGTTCCTCCGGACTGACCAGACTGCTCTCCCACGTGATGTGCTTGCTGCGACTGCCCTCATTGCCTCTGACGCCTTCGCGGGAGGAGGCCGGCCGCTGTTCGAGAATCATCCCCGCAGCCATGGTCGCATTACTCACCGGATCAATCAGGATGAATGAACCCGTGTGCCGGTTGCGACGGTAGATGTCAAATGCCATGGGCCGATGGGCAACAAATCCCACCCGTCCGATCCCGTTCATCTCGAGTTCGGCAGAAGGCTCACGGTTCAATTGATTGATGTCGAAACGGTACCGGACCTGATCAATGGTCACCGGAATGGTCTGCTTCGCGCACTTCAGGAGGTACGAACGGTTCGCCTCAAGCGGAGTTTCATGCATCCATACCACCATCGCGTCAAACTCACTGTCGACATTCGGCTGATTGTTCGGATGGCAAAGAATATCACCACGGCTGATGTCCACTTCTGTCTCAGTGGTCAACACGACCGACATCGGGGCAAACGCCTCCTTTCGCTCGCCTTCGAAAGTCACAATGCTCTTGATCCGGGTGCGTCGTCCCGAAGGTAAGACCATGATCTCGTCGCCCTGCCGCACCACCCCGGAGGTAATCGTTCCCGCGAACCCGCGGAAGTTCAGGTTTGGCCGCATCACATACTGGACCGGAAAACGGAAGTCGATGAGGTTACGGTCGGTGCTCAGTTCCACACTCTCAAGGTATGCGAGGAGCGGACCGCCTTTATACCAAGGCATGTTGGAGCTGGCCTCCACCACGTTATCACCCTTGAGGGCCGAAATCGGGATGAAGTGAAGATCGGTGGGCTGGAACTTGGCCGCAAAAGCGAGCGTGTCCTTTCGGATCTTTTCATAGACCGACTCGTCGTAGCCCACGGCGTCCATCTTGTTCACCGCGACCACAAGGTGCCGGATCCCCAGCAGACTGGCGATGAAACTGTGGCGCTTGGTCTGTGGCATCACACCATGGCGTGCATCCACCAGTATGATCGCAAGGTCACAGTGACTGGCTCCCGTAGCCATGTTCCGGGTATACTGCTCATGGCCGGGACAGTCGCAGATGATGAAACTCCGCTTCTCGGTCGAGAAATAGCGGTATGCCACGTCGATCGTTATCCCCTGCTCGCGTTCCGCCTTGAGTCCGTCGGTCAGCAAGGCCGGATCAAACGACGAATCCGTCGTGCCATGCACCTTCGAATCCTTCATCACCGCCGCCAACTGGTCCTCGTAAATCATGTGGGAATCATACAGCAACCGCCCGATGAGGGTGCTCTTGCCGTCGTCCACGCTTCCGCACGTCAGGAACCGCAGCATGTCCTTCTCCTCGTGCCGCCTCAAATAGGCCGACACGTCATTGCGGATCAAATCCTGCTCCCTGACCTGATAATTGGTGTTGCTCATGGAAAAATGTCTTTCAGATGTAGGTGTGTTTATTCCGGGGATCAGAAGTAGCCATCGCGCTTCTTGTCCTCCATGCTTGACGCCCCATCGTAGTCGATCACGCGCCCTTGCCGCTCCGATGTCGTGGTCAACAACATCTCCTGGACGATCTCTTCCAGCGTTTCCGCCTCCGACTCGATCGCACCCGTCAACGGATAGCACCCAAGCGTGCGGAAACGGATCTTCTTGACCTGAGGAACCTCACCCGGCTCCAGACGCATGCGCTCATCATCCACCATGATCATCACGCCGTTGCGGAAAACCACCGGACGTTCCTTGGCGAAATACAGCGGAACAATCGGGATGTTTTCAATTTGAATATAGCGCCAGATATCCAACTCAGTCCAATCCGACATCGGGAATACCCGGATCGATTCCCCCTTGTTGATTTTGGTATTATAGATATCCCACAACTCGGGCCGCTGATTCTTCGGATCCCACTGATGGAAACGGTTCCGGAAACTGAATACCCTTTCCTTCGCGCGGGATTTCTCCTCGTCCCTCCGGGCTCCCCCGAACGCAGCATCAAATCCGTGGGCATCCAGCGCCTGCTTGAGCCCCTGCGTTTTCATCACCAGCGTGTGCTTCTCCGATCCATGATCGAATGGATTGATCCCCTCACGTATGCCGTCAGGGTTTTGGTGCACGATCAACTCAAAGCCAATCTCACGCGCCATCCGCTCACGAAACGCATACATCTCCTTGAACTTCCAACCCGTGTCGACGTGCATCAACGGGAATGGAATCTTCGCGGGATGGAAGGCCTTGCGTGCGAGGTGCAGCAAGACGGAGGAATCCTTCCCAATGCTATACAGCATAACAGGGCGGCTGAATTCCGCAGCCACTTCCCGCATGATATGGATGCTCTCGGCTTCAAGTTGCCGGAGGTGCGTGATCGTGTAGTCCGTCATGATTGCAATGATCCTGGAATTCAAAAACCCGGCTCCCTTGTTCTGTCGGAGTTCGCACGGGTCTGGAATCCACTGTCTGGGATTCCTCTTCTGTACCCCATCCCCACTGTTGGCAACGCCAGAATCGTCACCATCTTCCAATTATTAGATCCAGTGGACCACAGTTCCTCTCAAATGCGTTCCTCGAATAGCCGTAAGCTCAGGACAAAAACCGCGCACAATTATAACCATCGCCGGAAGATTTCAGCACCAAACCAAGAATTCATACACCTTAGCAGCTTTGATTTCGTGGGTTAGATTACCCCAAGAATCCACTACCAAGCAAAACCAACCAAAAACTGCAGGCCCTATACCGGCAAATACGATATCGCTTCACATATTGTATCCGCAATGACCTCTCGCCTGACGGCTTTGACATGAAATGGAGCCATATCATGCAGCTAACGGAATTCAGGCGCTCTAAGGTCTCAGAACAGACAAGACACACATGAATTCTTGGAAACAGGCACGAACAGCGGTTCAGAGAACCCTAACCACCAAAAGCCTCAGCTTTATTCAATCCAATAACGCCTATTCGTATTGATTGACCTCTTTAAGCTGAGCAACAATTCGGGTGTTCTCGGAAACCATCACCTTTTTCTCCCAGGCGACATATCCAGGAAGACTGATCCTTACATTCCGCATGCCGGCCGGAATACTTATCGGACCGTTTGCATTGCCATAAAAAACTCCATCCACCTCAACATCGGCCATTTCCGGAACCGACTTAATATCTACAGCAACGATCTCAACATCGTTAGTTTGAGACCTAAACCCCTTGTGTTCTTTGATTCCAGAGATTATGTCATCGGTGATCTGTTCGGCTAGATCAACAAATACGCCCGTATTCGAGTTGGTCAGGCCTCCTGCCTCATTGATTACGGTGCTGGCTTTCGAGCTTCTGGAGAAAAACACTTTGCCCGTCTCGGTCTCCAGAATTTGGGCCCTCGCTCTCAGCGTCACAATGGTCGAGCGAGTGGTAACACCATAACCACGAAAGTTTTTCTCTTCCGAATCCATGGAAATAATGGTCCCGGTCAATATATAACCCGCACCCATCATCTTCCCCATACTCACCGCATCCTCAGGCTTCACCATCCCGCTATTTGTCCAACCCTGCTCTGTCATGACAGTGTCTAACTTGTCCCTTTCAAGAACTTCGAACAGCCCTGTATTGTATAGCCCTTCCTGTATCATTTCGGAAATCTTGCCCGACAGATCATAATCGTATTTTCTGTCGGTTAGACCAAAATCAACCACCACAATTCGGGGAAGCCCACTGTCGGTATCTTCGGCCGCAATCAGATTTGGCAAAAGGCCAAATCCGGCAGCAGAGACTGCTGCCACATTTACAAAACGCATAATAGTTCCAGCGAGCCGAGGGTAAGAATGAGGTTTCATAGATGTGTTATTTGTTAGTTCGAATCGGATGGTAATCAAAACAACTGAACAATATTGTGGACTGCATCCAACGAAAGATCAATACCAAACACTTTTCATCCATCCACTTCTGAGGGATTACGGCTTGACCCATCCCGCTCCTTGCCGTCTCATAC